>NZ_JBHYCW010000010.1:0-108573 GCF_051861365.1 Sediminibacterium sp.
ATCAATAAAACAACAACAAAAGAACTTACAAATACTTCAGATACGCTAGCCATAGCTGTAGGCATCACTTTTGGCACTCCTATCACAGATCAACTTGTTAAAACCAATAAATATGTGGGAGCAGGAAAGATATTGAGCGTGTATTTGCCTTCCCAGTCTTAGACGAAAGACCAAAGGTTGATGCTAACTTTTGGAAAGTTTCGAAATTTTCTAAAAGTTGTAATATGGGTGATCAGATAAGTAATCAATATCCACACTACGGATACAATAAATACTTCTTCCGCATCTCCTTATACGCACTCAACCCCGGTTCCCAAGTTTTACGAATCTCTTCTTCAGAAACGCCATTGATGATTTGTTGCCTGAATTCACCTACACCTATTTGTACTTCTATAGAATTCATCTGATCACTGAGTCTTTCAAAGAATTTTTCTTTGTAGGGATGTGCTTTGTACAATTCAATGATCCAACTGATATTGATCTTTTTACTTTTCCTCAATTGCTCTACATCATAATTCCGAAGATCCAACCCATAACATACCTGATCCATGAAGAGCGGCGTTTCTGCCATGCCTTTGATACTGGTGGGTGTATAAGAAAATGAATAGATCCCTTTTAACTCAGGACTACCCAAAACCGTAAACGGATAATAGGTGCCTCTACCATGATTCAGGTATACCCCTTCAAACATACAAGTGGAAGGGTACAACATAATAGCCTGTTGTGTATTCAAATTAGGTGAAGGTTTTACAGGTAATGTGTAAGGCATGTCATGATTATAATTGGCAATAGGTATAATACGGACATTGCACTTCACTTTATTCGTGAGCCACCCTTCTCCATTCGCCATCAATGCAAATTCACCAACGGTTAATCCATGTGACATCGGTATTGGAAACATCCCTATACCTGATCTATATTTCATATCCAATACAGGACCGTCCACCAGATATCCATTCGGATTGGGACGATCCAGTATCAATAGTTCTTTTCCATTCTCTGCACAGGCTTCCATTAAACGAGCGAGTGCATTGATATTGGTATAAAAACGTACCCCTACATCCTGTACATCATAGATCATAAGATCCACATCTGCGAGATCTTCTTTGCTCGGTTTATTTTTTCGACCAAACAATGAAATAATAGGGATACCTGTTAATATATCTGTTTCATCAGATACTACTACACCCGCACTGGCATTACCTCTAAACCCATGTTCCGGACCAAATACTTTTACAATATTCACTCCGAGTTTTTGCAGGCTATCTACCAGATGTGTTTTACCGATTACCGTGGTAGGATTTGCCAATATAGCAACCCTCTTTCCTTTTAATAGTGGCAAATACAATTGTGTTTGTTCTGCACCGGTAAGAATAGGTTGAGCAGGCTGATCGTTAGCCGTTACTAACAAGGAAATACCAAAGACTATGAAAAAGCAAAGAAAGGATCTCTTCATAAGGTTGTTTTGAAGCTTAAATATAAGTACAACCCGATACTTAAAACCAGCAATCATTCCTTCTCCAAAGTTCTATACACGTTAATACCTCAGGAAGGAATCAGAGAATTGCTCTTTTTGAACATATTAAGGAGTAGAAAAGTAAATTTTTGAAGCATCCCAAAAAATGTAACACACCCTTTGCCTTATTTCTATAAACTATTTTAAGTTAGTAATTTCCCCATATGGAAACATGAGCTTAAAAAGCTGCCAAAAGATCAAGGAGTCAACAAAACTGATAACGTATCCATCAAGCACGATTATAAGCAGTTTTATCAATAACTTGTTTCCTACTCTGCATTAACTAACATCTTTAAAACATATAGCATGTCAAAAAATAAATTATCCTCTTCGCAAATAAAAGAACTGTTAACACAACTTAATACACGTTTCCAAGCAAATGAATATCGTCACAAAGGAATTGATTGGAAAAAAGTACAACCCAAATTAGAAGCACAACCGCAAAAATTATGGTCATTACATGCAATGGAACAATCCGGTGGCGAACCTGATGTAATTGCATATGATAAAAAAACAGACAGCTATTTATTTGTTGACTGTTCTGCAGAGAGTCCAACCGGAAGAAGAAGTGTTTGTTATGATCGCGAAGGACTTGAATCCAGAAAAGAACATGCTCCCAAAAATTCAGCAATGGATATGGCCAAAGAAATGGGTATTGATTTGTTGAATGAAGAACAGTACCGATTACTCCAATCACTTGAACCGGTTGACCGTAAAACATCCAGCTGGTTATTAACGCCTCTTGCCATTAGAAAAGAAGGAGGTGCCATTTTTGGCGATCATCGGTACGGACAAGTATTCATTTACCACAATGGTGCCCAATCCTATTATGCCGCCAGAGGATTTAGAGCTGCGTTAAAAGTATAAGTAAGTTAAATCCTTTTACTAACTTACAAATCTGGGTTCCTGCAAAGATGTATTCAAATGATCATCACATGAAACAAATTCTGTTCATATTTGCCTTGTTGTGTTCCCTACAACTGTACGGACAATCCATACCTTCTGAAGAAAAACTAATCCTCCAAAAAGTGAATCAATTCTTTGAAGCATTGGCGAGGCAGGATACTCTTCTATTAAAAAGTATTGTAGTATTGGATGGACAAACGACTTCCATCCGTACCCAAAATGACAGTTTGCGGATCAGAACAGCTTTATTCAAAGACAGGATGAAGAGCTTTGTAAATCCTCAGGCTGTGATCTATGAAAAAATGCTTTCCGCAGAAGTGAAGATTCATGGAAGAATTGCAATGGCTTGGGTGCCCTATACCCTAAGTATCAATCAAAATTTCAATCATTGCGGAATTGATGTATTCACTTTCTTTAAAACCCAAGAGGGCTGGAAGATTGTTTCTTTAGACTATTCTGTGGAGCCATCAGTTTGTTCTGAGAGAAAATAAATATCAATCTACTTTTAACTCAAATAAGCTCACTTTATCTAGTTTATAATGATCCGGTAATCCACTGGTATCTTTCAACTGTACCATTCCTAAAAATGTAAATCCACTTTCTTGATAGTGTTGAATCAGTTTTTGATTCTCTCCAACCGTATCTAGGCGAACATAGCTTCGATTATTCTCTTTTGCATATTGTATGGCCCATCGTACGATCTCTTTCACCAAATGTCTGCCACGAAAAGCGGGTACGGTTGTGATTCGATGAATATAAATAGAAGGATCACTGTCTTTCTCTTCCCATATTTGCGGATCATTCCAGGTAATAGCCCATATACATGCCAGCTCTCCATTGATCAGCATTTTCCATTGTCTTCCCTCTTCAATTTCCTTCACCACCAATTCCCGATCAAATTCAGGAAAGTGCACAGGGAAGCGCTCTTTCATATATTGCGCAGCCATTCGATACAAGCCGAAAATGGTTTCAATATCCACAATCGTACTATTCTTGATCTCCATATTTCAAAAATAAGTTGCCAATCTGTGATGGAAATACCCGAAATGATGAATGGCGAAAGAAAGGAGAACAGAGAAATAAGGAATAAGAAATAAGAAACAAGACTCAAGAATCACTTTCTTATTTCTTATTCCTGATTTCTTATTTCACATTATTTTACCCCCTCTTCTTTCAACACGGCCAAACAATTGCTCAGGCTTTCCTGCCATACTTTTGTTTGAATATGATATTGTTCAGTAATGGCAGACAGGTCCATTACTGAGTACCCCGGACGCTTGGCCGGTGTAGGATATTCAGATGTCGTAATCGGTTCAACTGTACAAGTCAATCCGGCAGCATCACGAATGGCTTTTGCAAATTCATACCAGTTGGTTTCTCCGGCATTGCTGTAATGAAAAATTCCGGGATGAAAATTCCCGTTTTGAGAAGCTGTTATGATGTTCATCGTTGCTGCTGCCAAATCAGCCGCATAAGTAGGACAACCTTTTTGATCAGCCACTACTTTTATCGAATCACGTTCTTTCATCAAACGCAACATGGTCTTTACAAAATTATGTCCGTGAGAACTGTATACCCATGATGTTCGGATGATGATGGTAGACGAGTGATTTTCCAAAGCCAATTGCTCGCCTACTCTTTTGGTATATCCATAATAATTTACAGGACTGGTAGGCGTATTGATTGCATAAGGAGTAGTTCCTTTTCCATCAAAAACATAATCCGTTGAAAAATGTATCAAGATGGTATTAGAAAAACTGCAGTGATGAGCGATCTCGGCAACTGCCTGTGCGTTGATACGATACGCAATATCTTGTTCAGATTCAGCTTTATCTACTGCTGTATAAGCCGCGCAATTAATAAAATAAGCTGGTTGATGCGTTTGAAAGAATTGAGAAATGGATGCTTCATCCGCAAGATTCAATTGATCTCTATCCGTAAAAAGAAACTCAAAATCATTGGCATAATGTTGCGCTAATTGCATCAGCTCCCATCCCAACTGACCATTCTTTCCTGTAACAACAATGAGTGGCTTTTGCATATTTACTAATTCGTGAATTCTTTGGGCTGCTTGGTCCATTCTTCTTTGGGAAGATTTTTAAAATATGCGTATGTCATTTTCAATCCCTCTGCCCTATCAACAGTAGGCTCCCATCCTAATATCTCTTTCGCTTTTGTGATATCTGGTCTGCGTTGTTTTGGATCATCAACAGGTAGTGGTTTATGAATAATCTTTACTCCTGCCCCTGTTAATTTGAGCACTTCTTTTGCAAAATCCAATAAACTGATTTCATTCGGATTACCGATGTTAACCGGCATACTATAATCACTCATGAGTAACCGGTAAATACCTTCTACCAGATCATCTACATAACAGAAAGAGCGGGTTTGACTACCATCACCAAACACTGTAATATCTTCTCCACGTAATGCTTGTCCGATAAAAGCAGGCAATGCCCGCCCATCATTCAATCGCATACGTGGGCCATAGGTATTGAAAATGCGAACAATTCTGGTTTCAACACCATGATAGGTATGATAGGCCATGGTGATGGACTCCATAAAACGTTTGGCTTCATCATATACACCTCTTGGACCAACAGGATTTACATTCCCCCAATACTCTTCTGTTTGTGGATGCACCAATGGATCACCATAGACTTCACTGGTAGATGCTACCAGGATTCTGGCTTTTTTAGCTTTGGCTAAACCCAAACAATTATGGGTACCCAGTGCGCCTACTTTCAAAGTCTGAATCGGAATTTTCAAATAATCAATCGGACTGGCAGGAGATGCAAAATGAAGGATATAATCCAGATGTCCGGATACATGTATGAATTTGGTAACATCATGATGATGAAAATCAAAATCCGGCAACTTAAGTAAGTGTTCGATATTCATCATATCGCCTGTAATCAGGTTATCCATACCAATAACATGATAACCTTCACGAATGAATCGATCACAAAGATGCGATCCAAGAAACCCGGCTGCACCGGTGATGAGTATGCGTTTTTTTTCCATCCCTTTATTTTGGGTTGACAGTTGACAGTTGATAGTTGACAGGAGGAAATAAAGTACGCTTTTCTGTCTACTGTCAACTATCAACCGTCAACTATATTCACGATCTTCCAATACTTTCATAATGATACCCCAATTCATCCATCTGCTTCACATCAAATAAGTTTCGTCCGTCGAAAATAACTTTTTGCTTGAGTTTATTTTCAATCATTTCAAAATCAGGGGTACGAAACTCGCTCCACTCTGTAGCTATAATTAATGCATCTGCTTGATGCAGTGTATCATACTGATTCGAAGCCAATTGAATGCGATCTCCCAATTGCTTACGCACATTGGGCATGGCTTCCGGATCAAAAGCAGTAATAGTAGCGCCTCTTTCCAATAAAGCTTGAATCATTTCCAATGATGGTGCTTCTCTGATATCGTCGGTATTCGGTTTGAAGGATAAACCCCACACTGCAAAATGTTTTCCGGCCAACTGATCACCATAATATTTCATAATTTTATGAACCAAGTAAAGCTTTTGATTGGCATTGACCTTTTCAACAGCCTCCAAGATATTAAATTGATACCCGGCTTCAGCCGAAGATTTGATCAAAGCTTGTACATCTTTAGGAAAGCAACTTCCTCCGTACCCAATACCCGGAAATAAAAAGCGTTTACCAATTCGTTCATCACTTCCAATTCCTTTACGCACCATATCAACATCTGCTCCCATTCTTTCACATAGCTGTGCAATTTCATTCATAAAGGAAATCTTCATGGCTAAGAAAGAATTGGCTGCATATTTTGTAAGCTCAGCTGAGCGCTCATCCATATAAATGATCGGATTGCCCTGTCTCACAAATGGAGCAAACAGATCCCCCATGATTTTTCTGGCTCTTTCTGATTCTGTACCTACCACCACTCTATCAGGTTTCATAAAGTCATCCACTGCAACTCCTTCACGTAAAAATTCAGGATTACTCACCACATCAAACTCTCCTTTGTAATGAGCAGCAATGGCTTGTTTCACTTTATCAGCTGTGCCAACAGGAACGGTGCTCTTATCAACAATTACTTTATATCCGGTAAGTATCTTACCTAAATGATCTGCAACCGATAAAATATATTTAAGATCAGCAGCGCCATCAGCACCGGGCGGTGTAGGCAATGCTAAAAAAATAATATCAGTTTCTCGAATGCCTTCTTCCAGACTAGTCGTGAATTTCAAGCGCCCTTCTTTCAGGTTACGAAGAAATATTTTCTCCAATCCGGGTTCGTAAATCGTAATCTCTCCATTTGATAATTTCTCAACTTTTGATTGATCAATATCCACACAAGTAACTTTATTGCCTGTTTCAGCAAAGCAGGTGCCTGTAACCAATCCAACATATCCGGTTCCTACAACAGCTATTTTCATTCCTTATCTGTTTACAAAATTTAAAACGTGTTTGGTAATGTATTCCAATTGTTCTGTTTCCATTTCAGTATGAATTGGCAATGATATTACACGTGCTGTTAACCAATCCGTAGTATCTAACTGATAACTTGGCAAAGCAAATGATTTGAACATATCCTGCTTATGTCCGGGTACCGGATAATAAATCATAGAAGGTATATTTTGCGCAGTCAGGTAAGCCACTAATTCATCTCTATTCACGTCATTAAGTACCAAAGTGTACTGATGATAGACATGATTACTGTATGCTGCTACAAATGGTGTAATGATCTTTGCATTTCCGGCAAAAGCTTTGTTATAAAAATCAGCAACAGATTGTCTCGCTGCATTGTAAGCATCCAGTTTCCCCAATTTAATATTCAGAATAGCTGCCTGAATGGTATCTAATCGAGAATTACATCCTACCACTTCATGATAATACCTTTTTTGCTGTCCATGGTTCGCCACCATTTTCAGTTGTTTCGCCAAGGCATCATCATTGGTAAAAATGGCCCCACCATCACCGTATGCACCCAAATTCTTACTGGGATAAAATGAAGTGGCCCCAATGGTGCCCATGGTACCCGTTTTTTTGACTGTTCCATCAGAAAAAGTATAATCGCACCCAATGGCCTGTGCATTGTCTTCAATTACATAGAGATTGAATTCTTTGGCTATCGCCAATATTTCTTCCATAGGAGCTGCATGTCCGTACAAATGAACCGGAACAATTGCTTTGGTCTTAGGAGTAATGGCTTTGCGTACGGCTTCCGGATCGATACAAAATGTTTTTGGATTTACTTCTACAAAAACAGGTGTGAGCTTTAATAAAGCTACTACTTCTGTAGTGGCGATATAAGTAAAAGAGGGTGTAATGACTTCATCGCCCGGTTGTAGTCCTAAAGCCATCATGGCTATTTGTAAGGCATCTGTACCATTCGCGCAGGGAATTACATGTTTTACACCTAAATATTGACTGAGTGATGAGGCAAAATCCTGTACGGCTTTACCATTGATATAAGCTGCGCTATTCAATACCTCTTGTATGGCAGCATCTACTTCTGTTTTGATATGTTCGTACTGCGTACGGGTATCCACCATTTGTATAGGTCTCATATATTCATTCCTTTCGCTGCAAAACTACTGCAAAAATGCCTGAAATAGGTTTCGCATTCTACATCATCCAAATCGGTTTAAGTTCTTAATTTGTGCCCATAAATCATTGATTTGCGTCTACTCTATCGTTTGTTTGTATGGCTTTATCCAAAAGCAGCCTGGTTGCTCTCTTTTTACAACCCAAAAGCAGGTCTATGGGTCAGTGGAAGAAAGGATCAATTCAGGAAACTGCATGTGGTATTCCATAAGAATGATCGACCCGTCGTATGGATGCACTGTTCTTCATTGGGTGAATTTGAACAGGGCAAACCTGTGCTGGAATCCATTCGACATCGTTATCCTCATTATTTTATTTTGCTGACTTTTTTTTCTCCATCGGGATATGAGGTCAGAAAGAATGATCCGATTGCAGACCATATTTGTTATTTACCGATGGATCGTCCCTATACAGCTCAGAAATTTTTAAATATCGTACAGCCATCATTGGTGCTTTTCGTAAAGTATGAATATTGGTTTTATTACCTGAATGAAATCAAAGAAAGAGATATTCCACTTCTATTGATCTCTGGAGTATTCAGAGAAGATCAGCCTTTTTTTAAATGGTATGGCGCTTTTTATAGAAAAATGCTGCAATGCTTTTCACATTTGTTTGTTCAAAACGAAGCTTCACTGTCAAGGTTAGCACAAATTGGATACGCCCATAAAGCTTCGATCAGTGGAGATACCCGTTTTGATCGCGTGATTCAGATTGCGGATGCATCAGCTTCCTTTGAACTCATTGAACAGTTCTGTAGTAATTATCCGGTGATCATTGCGGGTAGTACCTGGACAGAAGATGATGAAGCGTTAGATCATTTTGTGAATCATCATCCGAATATCCGTTTCATCATTGCACCACATGATATTGATGAAGATCGATTGAAAGAATGTGAGCAACTGTATACCCATACCATTCGGTATTCATTACTTAAAGAAAAGAAACAAGTACCCGATGGTGTACATGTTTTGATTATGGATAATATGGGGATGCTTAGCAGCTTGTACCGTTATGCCAGCATCGCTTATATTGGAGGAGGATTTGGAGATGATGGCATTCACAATGCCTTAGAAGCTGCTGTATTTGATAAGCCGTTGGTATTTGGACCTGTATATGATAAGTATACCGAAGCGATTGAATTAATTGAAAGAGAAGCTGCTTATAGTATTGAAGATGCATTGGAGTTGGAAGAACTATTCACATCTTTATTGAATGATTCAGCTTTATTTGAACAGGCAGGAAAAGCAGCCGGAGCCTATGTAAAAGAAAAGTCGGGAGCTTGTGATAAGATCATGGATTATATTCAAGCGAATCGTCTTCTTACCAATTGATCAAACAGTTTAACCGTCTCACATCCTTCATCCCAGCCCATTTTTACTTTTAATTCGCGTTCGATCCAATATTGTGCTTCGGGATAAATTGAAAACCCGTTGATGGTTTTCATGCTTCGCTCATACATACTTTCATCACCGCGGAATAGTTCATTCACGAATAAATAGCGGTCATTAATACCTACTGCTTTTTTCAGATCGCGAACCGGTGCTGCTTGTAATACGGCGGCTACTTCTGTTTTATCTTCTCTTAATCTTTCATTGATCTCAGGTTGTTCAAATTTTGCAACCAGCATTTGATTCAATTCATATACTTCCTTGGTTCCATTTATGGAAGCCTGATGAGCTAAAGTGGGAATTTCAACAGGTATATTCATAGCCCAGTTGGTATCCACAACTAAGGGTTCCTGATGTTTTGTAATTACTTTTTCTTGTGCAGGCGATGATACTTCAGTTGCAACCACCTTTTCTGGCTCCTCCGCACATAGCTTTGTTTCGAAAGATCCGGGCATGACTACAGATACTTTACCCTTTAATGGCACAGGGTTCTGCTGCAACTGAGTTTGTAACTCAGCCAGTAATAAGCGTGTATTCATTAATAAAGAGGCAGCATCCGCTCCCTGCTCCAATTGCTCTTTGAGCTTATTGATTAATGTGCCTACTCTTTCCATAACAGACATGGGGGGTTGATGGCATTAAGGCCTGCTCAAGTTACAAAACGTATTCCAAACGCCATTATTATGTCAGCAACCATTTTA
Source organism: Sediminibacterium sp. (assembly GCF_051861365.1). Classification (NCBI taxonomy): domain Bacteria; kingdom Pseudomonadati; phylum Bacteroidota; class Chitinophagia; order Chitinophagales; family Chitinophagaceae; genus Sediminibacterium; species Sediminibacterium sp. The sequence continues at coordinate 10,106 of NZ_JBHYCW010000010.1, forward strand.
TTGCCAGCCGCCGCCTAAAGCCCTGTAAAGATCTACCTGTGATAACAGCAGATTCCTATAAGTAGCTACTGATTCCAACTGCGTTTCCAGTGCTCCTTTTTGGGCAGTAATCACTTCTAAATAGGAGGCATACCCCGTAACATACAGCTCCCGCGCTGTTTTTACAGCTGATTCCAACACAGACACCTGTTTCTTTTTTAGCTCAAACAAATCAGTATTATTAGTGATGGCATTCATACAGGTTACAACTTCTTGGTATGCCCTGAATACAGATTGTTGGTAATCATACCAGGCTTCCCCCTCTGAAGCCACCGCTTCTTTTAACATTCCTTTTAATCTGCCTCGATTCCACACCGGACCACTGATACTCCCTATCAATCCATAAGCAATAGATGCAGGCGTTAACATCATAGATGCATTGAAAGAATTGAATGCGGTGTAGGGTGTGATATTCAATGAAGGCAGAAAAGATTTTCTTGCGGCACGCACATCAAATCCTGCCGCCATCAGCTTCATCTGCGAAGCTTGGATATCCGGTCTTCTTGCCAGCAAATGTGCAGGTATTCCTGTGTGAATCTCCGGTAATACCGATTCGGAAAAAATATTTTTAGACCTTTTAATCGGCTGTGGTAACCTACCTAATAAAAGATTCAGTTCATTTTCAGTTTTAATAACACCCTGCTTCAAACTCACTATATAACTTCGGGTAGTAAATAATTGTGATTCAAATTGCTGTACTGCAAGTTCCGTTGCCCTTCCACCGATCTTTTGAATTTTAACTACTTCCAATGCATCTTCTTGCAGACGTAAATTCTTATACAAAATATCCAACTCACTGTCTAATGCCAACAACTCATAATACATTGATGCTACTTGTGCTGCTAATTGAGTAGTAAGCCATTGACGTTCTTTTTCTGAAGCAAAGGACCTTGATAAAGCCGCTTTCTTTTTATCATTTAATTTGCCCCATATATCTACTTCCCAGTTGCTTCTAAAGCCAAGAAATAGATCAGGCGTCAATACAGGTATACGTTGATCCTTTTTAATATTGGGTGATAGATTGGTATCAAAATTACCCACACCATCAATGGTATATTTTCCAAACTTATTGAAGCCTGCGGATGCAACGGCATCTAATACAGGAAGCCTTGCATTATGTGCCATTTGCAACTGAGCCTGTGCCATCATGATTCTTCTTAAAGCTTTCTGTATGTCGGGATTGTTTTCAATAGCTATTTCAATTAATCCGTACAAAGTAGTATCACTGAAAAATGTTTTTAGATCTAATTGCGCAAGACTTACTGTGTCTTTTTTATCCGTGAATGAAGCAGGTAGTTCTATTTCTTTAAACTGATTGGCATCTTTAGGTACTGCACAGCTTCCCAGCAAAATGATGATGATCATCATAATGACCTTATTATTCAAAGTATGTAGATTCATAGTTGACAAACTTTTATTGATCACTGAATTGTTCTGTATTCTCGTCTGCTATTGCGACTGATTCCGTTACTGACTTTGGTTTGGTACGTTCAGATAAAACTGCAAATAAGTAGTACAAACCCGGAATTACGAGTACCCCGAAAATGGTTCCTATCAACATACCTCCGGCGGCGGCTGTACCAATAGATCTGTTTCCCATCGCTCCTGCACCGGAAGCAATACACAATGGTATCAATCCGGCAATAAAGGCGAAAGAAGTCATCAGAATCGGACGCAGTCTGGATACCGCTCCTTCAATGGCGGCATCTGCGATACGATGCCCCTGTTTGCGTCTGAGAATTGCAAACTCAACAATTAAGATCGCATTCTTCCCTAATAATCCGATCAACATCACCAAGGCTACTTGAGCATAGATATTGTTTTCTAATCCAAATAATTTCAAACTCAAGAAAGCACCGAAAATACCTGCAGGTAATGATAAGATCACAGACAATGGCAGTAAGAAACTTTCATATTGTGCCGCTAGTAACAGGTATACGAATAATAAACAGATCCCAAATATGAAAACAGCCTGATTACCTGAAAGAATCTGTTCTCTTGTCATGCCCGACCATTCATAACTAAACCCTTTAGGCAATAATTCACCTGCTTTTACTTTTAATGTTTCAATGGCTTCTCCACTACTGTAACCGGCAGCTGCATCTCCTGTAATCAATGCGGAGGTATACATATTATAACGGGTGAGCTGTTCAGGACCAAATACTCTTTCTAATCTGATGAAAGTGGAATAAGGAATCATATTGCCCTTATCATTCTTTACATACAGATTTAGCAGGTCTTCCGGCTTATTGCGATATTCCGGATATGCTTGTACCATTACTTTATACATCTGTCCAAATCGAATAAAGTTGGTAGCATAGTAACTTCCAATTAAAGTTTGCAGTGTACTCATTGCATTCTCCACAGTGACCCCTTTTTTTGCTGCCATGTCCTGATCCACATGTATGAGGTATTGTGGAAAGTCGGGGTTAAAACTGGTAAAAGCCGATCCGATCTCTTTTGTTTTTTCTAGTGAGTCAATCAGATCATTAGCAACTGCAGCAGTTTGTTGAAGATTACCGGTTCCTGTTTTATCTAATATTCGCATTTCAAATCCACTCGCATTACCAAGACCGGGTACTGTAGGTGGTGGAAAGAATTCAATATCTGCATCTTTGATAAAAGCAGTTTTTTCCCTGAGTTCTTTAATCAGTTGATTAACGGATACAGATCTCTCGTTCCACGGCTTCAGATTGATCATTGCCATTCCATATGACGCCCCGGCAACTTCTGTCACTAGACTATACCCTGCCAATATTGAAATATTCTCAATTGATTCAATATCCTTTATAGCTTCCTGCATTTGCTGCATCACTGTTTCCGTTCTTTCAACAGTAGATCCAGGTGGCGTTGTTACATTCACATATACCATTCCCTGATCTTCTGTTGGTATAAAGCCACTTGGTAGAATCGTTGATACCCCCCATGTTGCTACAAAAAAAGTAACCAGAAGTGCCATGGTAACCATTCGTTTAGTAACAATCGCTCCAATCAGCCGCTGATATTTTGAGGATGTCTGATCATACCTTTTATTGAACCCATCAAAGAATTTGGCTAACAGATTCTTTTTTACTCGAGCTGGTTCATGTTTTAACATCAAAGCACATAAGGCAGGTGTAAGCGTAACAGCATTGATACCAGATATCACTATAGAGATAGCCAGTGTTAGAGAAAATTGACGATAAAATACACCTACGGGACCCGAAAGAAACGCTACCGGCACAAACACCGCAGACATTACCAATGTGATAGCAACCAATGCGCCACTGATCTCTTTCATGGCAGCAATTGTAGCACTCATAGGAGTCATATGATGCTCATTCATTTTGACATGCACGGCTTCAACCACAACAATGGCATTATCTACCACAATACCAATAGCCAGTACCAATGCAAATAATGTAAGGAGGTTAATCGAGAATCCAAGCATCTGCATAAAAGCCAGCGTACCGATCAGTGCCACGGGTACTGCTAATGCAGGAATCAAAGTAGAGCGAAAATCCTGCAGGAAAATAAATACCACAATAAACACTAAGATGAATGCTTCGACTAAGGTTTTAAGTACTTCTTTAATAGATGCATCCAAAAAGCGGGAGACATCATAAGCGAAATTGTATTTCATACCCGGAGGAAAAGAACTTTCCTGAAGCTCTGCCATCCGTTGCTTTACATTCTTAATCACATCTCTAGCATTCGATCCCGGTCTTTGTTTTAACATGATAGATGCAGATGGCTTACCATCTGTTTCAGAGACCATACTATAAGTCATCGACCCAAATTCAACATCGGCAATATCTTTTAGTCGAAGAACAGAACCATTCTGTTCAGATCTGATGACAATATTTTCATATTCAGGAGCACTGGCTTTTTTACCGGTATAACGAAGTACATATTGCATAGAGCCGGCATCCATTCCGGAACTCTCCCCGGTTTTGCCTGGTGCGGCTTCCACATTTTGATTACGAAGAATATCAACCACTTCATTAGCTGAAATATTATAGGTAAGCATTTTATCTGGTTTCAGCCAAACACGCATTGCATACTCTTTCGAACCCATGATCTCAGCAAAACCAACTCCATCAATTCTCTTGAGCTCTTGCAGGATATTGATATCTGCGAAATTGTAAATGAATTTTTCATCTGCCGTACTGTCATCACTCATGATATTCAGGTACAACAACATACTATTCACTTCCTTCTCAGTAGTAACACCCGCTTTGATTACTTCCTCGGGCAGTTCATCCAATACTGTGGTAACACGGTTTTGTACATTCACTGCTGCTTGATCAGGATCAGTACCTACTTTAAATGAAACCGTAATTAATGTAATACCATTATTACTAGATACAGACGACATATAGGTCATACCGGGAACACCATTAATGGCTCTTTCCAATGGAGTAGCTACTGCCTTTGCACATACTTCAGCGTTAGCACCAGTATATTTAGCAGTTACTGTAACAGATGGAGGAACAATATCAGGAAACTGAGTTACCGGAAGAGTAAACAAAGCCAGTAATCCCAACAACGTAATTAATAACGAAATGACAAGCGACAAGATGGGTCGCTTGATGAATATATCAAACATGGGATGGATTATTTTTTGTAAGCAATCATATTAGCAGCAGTGATCATTTTGGGTTTGATTTTAATGCCGTCGCGAATATTTTGTACACCTTCATATACAATTTTCTCTCCGGCCATTAAACCCTGTTCTGCTATATAAAAATCTGCAACGCGTTTGCTATAAGTAAAGCCACGCATTTTTACGATATTGTCTGAACCAACCACAAAAACATAGTTCTTATCCTGTATTTCAAATACTGATTTCTGTGGTATTAACATGGCATCTTTCACTTCGCTAACCAAACGCACTTTCCCGGAAGCACCATGTCGCAATAATTTTTCAGGATTGGGGAATCTTGCTCTGAAAGCAATCGCTCCGGTATTTTCATTGATTTCTCCATCAACCGTTTCAATTCTTCCTTCCTGACGGTATTTTGTTCCATCAGCCAAAATCAATTGAACAGGAACATTTTGACGTGTATCACTCATCCCTTTTTTGATTCGCAAGTACTCACTCTCAGAAATGTGGAAGTAAGCAAATACATCATGAATATCTGAAATGGTTGTCAACAAAGCGCCCGGATCAATCATACTTCCGATCTTCAATGGGATACGATCAATGATACCATCAAAGGGAGACTTGATATTTGTTAATGATAACTTGTTTTGAGCACTCGCCTGTAACGACAATGCTTCTTCTACCTTTGCATTAGCTGCCCTGAGTCTGGCTGACGCTAACTCATATTCTGTAGAGGATATCACTTTCTTTTCCACCAAGAGCTTTGTCCTTGACACTTCCAATTCAGCAGCTTTTGCTTCCGCTTGTGCATTGGATACATTGGCTTTTGCTCTTGCCAAATCAGTGGTATATTCTAAATCATTGATTTGAAAAAGGAGTTGTCCCTTTTTTACGCTTTGACCTTCATCGACAAAAATTTTCTCTAAGAAACCATTGACACGTGCACGTATCTCTACATTTTTTACCGCTTGAATATCTGATACATAATCAACCAGCAGTTGTGTATCGGTCTTTGTGATTTCAAGAACAGGCAAAATCATTTCCTGTTCTTTTTGTCCTTCCTTATTTTCAGATGTACAAGAAAAGAATACTAATATGCATACGCCCATTACAGGTAAAATTGATCTCATTTCACTCGTTTAAATTGATGAATAGTACGAATCATGTGCATGCTTCACCAAATTGGAAGCAAAGAAAAAAGCCGAAAACGAGTAGAGATCAAAATGGTGTTAGCCTAAAAAGAAAGTTATGAAAGATACCGGTAATAGGTGAACTATATCGAATAGTATGGTGCTCCAAATCGACAGCAGGAACAGATACCAATGAAATCACATTCTTTGGCTGTTGTGTAGATTTAATACGCGGAGTAGAGGTAATTTTACCGTGGCTCCTAAAAACACTGTAATGAACACCGGTTTCCTCATTATTGGGTATATTGTCTGAAAGACCATGAACCCGTTCCAGTAGAAACTCGATGAGTGTAAATGATTCTGTCTTATTAAATTTAAGGTCTTCGGCATCGGCAGAAGTCTCTACCGTTCTCAAATGGCACCCGGGTCTCGCTGTCACTATATTAGCGAAGGAGATCAACAGCAGCAATACAAGAAACTTTTGTAAGATAGTTTTCATGCTTAAATACCTACTTGCTTTTTCCGGGCTTAGTTTGTTTGTAAAATGCGAGGCAAAAATATGAAAATAAGTGTCGTTTAGACTAATTTGCCCGCCTTGATTCGTTATTTATATGTTTATTGAACCAAATTTAACAGGTGAACGCAGGGGTTGGATCGAAGTGATCTGCGGAAGTATGTTTAGCGGTAAGACTGAAGAATTGATCCGTCGCTTGAAAAGAGCAAAAATCGCTAACCTGAAAGTAGAAATATACAAACCCGCTATTGATATTCGTTACGATGAAACACAAGTGGTGAGTCATGATGCCAATAGTATACAAAGTACGCCCATTGAAAATTCACAGACCATCTTATTGATGGCACAGGATGTTGATGTGGTAGGCATTGATGAAGCTCAATTTTTTGATGCCGAGATCATGCATGTATGCGAAACACTTGCATTAAGAGGTACCAGGGTGATTGTTGCCGGACTGGATATGGATTATTTAGGACGTCCCTTTGGTCAAATGCCTAATTTGCTGGCGGTGGCAGATTATATCACGAAATTACATGCCATCTGTATGAAATGTGGCAATATTGCCAATGTGTCTTACAGAAAAATAGAGGGTGATGGACAGGTATTATTAGGCGAAAAAGAAACCTATGAACCCCGTTGTCGAAAATGTTTCCATGAAAAGTAGCCACACAATATTATCATTGGTCAAAAAAGACTTGTTGTTGGAAATGCGACAGCAGTACACATTGTATGGCATCCTCTTGTACGTAGCGTCCACCATTTTTGTTGTGTACCTCTCGATGGGACAGCCCGATGATACCGTATGGAATGGACTTTTCTGGGTTATTCAATTATTCGTTTGTGTAAACGCAGTTGCTAAAAGTTTTCTACAAGAAAGTAGAGGTCGTATGTTGTACTTCTATTCGATTGCCGGACCTATAGACTTTGTACTCTCCAAACTGATCTTCAATCTGCTACTCATGGTATTGATGAGTTTACTCAGTTTGGGAATCTTTGCTGTTTTATTGGGCAATCCACTTGAAAACTTTATCACTTTTACTGCCATTGCCTGTCTGGGTGGTATGAGCCTGAGTCTTGTATTTACTTTCTTAGCCGCAATCGCTGCCAAAGCGCAACAGCAAGCTGCATTGATGGCCATCATGGGATTTCCCTTGATTATTCCACAATTATTATTACTCATGAAAATTGCGGGCACCGGATTTTCAGATGTAATTCAAGCCGGCTGGTGGCAGATGGTACTGATGCTGGTAGGACTAGATATCCTGGTAGTTGCACTGGCGGTGATTCTGTTTCCTTTTTTGTGGAAAGACTAGACATTTTTGATTTTTTGATCTTTGATTTCTTGATTTAAATTCAAAAAATCAAGAAATCAAAGATCAAAGATCAAAACCTCAGGTGTCTCACTGTTTGTCCTTTATTGATGAGTTGTTTGAGGGAATCGATACCGATTTTGAGGTGTTTTTCTACGTAGTCGGCTGTTACTTTTTTATCGCTGGCTTCTGTTTTCACTCCGTCAGGTATCATGGGTTGATCACTGACCAATAACAATGCACCTGTTGGAATTTTATTAAAGAATCCTACCGTAAAAATGGTCGCTGTTTCCATATCAATCGCATAAGCACGCACTTTGGTAAGATAGGCTTTGAATGCATCATCATGTTCCCATACCCTTCTGTTGGTGGTGTATACGGTACCTGTCCAATAATCTACCTTGTAATCTCTGATGGTTGTTGAAATGGCTTTTTGAAGTGCAAAAGCAGGCATTGCCGGAACTTCAGGAGGAAAATAATCATTGGAAGTACCTTCTCCTCGAATAGCTGCAATGGGTAAAATCAGATCGCCGAGTTTATTTCTTCTTTTTAACCCGCCGCATTTACCCAAGAAGAGTACAGCTTCAGGAGCAATAGCTGTTAAGAGATCCATGATGGTAGCTGCACCCGGACTACCCATACCAAAATTAATAATGGTGATACCGTTGGCAGTTGCACATTGCATAGGTCTATCAGCCCCAATCACTTTTACTTTATTCCATTTCGCAAACATGGTAACATAATTGCTGAAATTGGTCAGCAAAATGTATTTACCAAAGTTCTCTAATTTCTCTCCGGTATATCGTGGGAGCCAATTGTTGACGATTTCCGCTTTCGTTTTCATAACATGACTATTTTGATGACCTGCCGATTATCTTTGATCAGGTTAATTGGCTAAAATACAAAAAATCAATTCTATTTGCAAGTAGTATGATTAAAATAAGCTATCCCTCCTATCCTTTCAAAATAGAAACCAGAGAATACAAGGAGTATATTTTTGATCCTTTGAGGAAGAAATGGGTGCGGTTAACACCGGAAGAATGGGTGCGACAAAATTTTCTTCAGTACCTGCTGCAAGTGATGCATTATCCTGCATCATTGATCGCCATCGAGAAAGAAATACAAATCGGAGATTTAAAAAAGCGCTTTGATATTCTTGTATATAAAAATGATCACCCTTGGCTATTGATTGAATGCAAGGAAATGAATGTCCCTATCAATGAATCTGTTATGCAACAATTACTTCGTTATCAAATCACTGTTCAAGCAGATTACTTGATTGTTACCAACGGAAATGAAACCCGAGGTATCGGAAAAGAAAATAATAAGTTTACTACTTTGAATACCATTCCCTCTTACGAATAAAAAATGTCGGATATCTAATGTCTGATTGAAAGTAAAATTCAAATCAGACATCCGATATCCGACATCTAAAATATGTGAATACTATTATGGGAAGATACCCAACTCAGCGTATGAAGTGCCTACTTTATTGATGGCACATACATATGCTGCAGTACGCATATCAGGAATTTCAGGATTATTCTTCCAAATTTCCATGATCTCACGTGTAGCTGTAATCATGGTTTCTTCCAATCCACTATGTACCAGGTCTACTTCTTCAGGTCCATGTAAAATGAAAGAACGCTCTTTCCCTGAAACCTGCTTACCGGTAAGCTCCTCAATTTGTCCGAGGATATGGTTATTCATGTTTTCAGTAAAACGTTTTTCCATACGACCATAACGAACGTGACTCAGGTTCTTTAACCACTCAAAATAAGATACAGTTACACCACCTGCATTCAAGTACATATCAGGAACTACCAATGTTCCTTTGGCAGCAAATATTTCATCAGCTTCCGGAGTTAATGGTCCGTTTGCGGCTTCTCCAATGATCTTTGCTTTTACACGAGGAGCATTATCGCCGTTGATGACATTCTCTAAAGCAGCAGGAATTAAAATATCGCATTCCAATTCTAATGCATCTGTACTCTTTGCCAAATTGGTTGCACCGGGGAAATTTAAGATAGAGCCTGTTTTCTTTCTGTGCTGGAATACTTCTTCTTCATTCAATCCATCTGCATTGAAAATTGCACCTTCATATTCCGCAATAGATACCACTTTAGAACCTGCTTCACGGAAGAATTTGGCTGAATGATACCCCACATTACCCAAACCTTGTACTACCACAGTTTTTCCTTCCACACCAATAGCCAACCCGAGTTTTTTCATCACATCAGGCATGTTACATACTTCACGGATACCATAAAAAACACCTAAACCGGTAGCTTCTTTTCTTCCGCGTACACCACCTTGTGTAACAGGTTTACCGGTAACACAGCCTGCTGCATCAATTTCACCCGGTTTCAAAGAAGCATAGGTATCTACAATCCATGCCATTTCACGTTCGCCAGTTCCGTAATCCGGAGCAGGTACGTCAATACCGGGACCAATGAAATTTTTCTTCACCAGTTCAGCAGTGTAACGACGCGTGATTTTTTCTAATTCATACGCACTGTGGTTACGAGGGTTGATTTTAATACCTCCTTTACCACCACCGAATGGTACGTTTACAATCGCACATTTGTAGGTCATCAAAGATGCCAGTGCCATCACTTCATCCTGATTCACTTCTTCACTGAAACGGATACCACCTTTACAAGGCGATTTATGCTGCGAATGTTGCACACGGTATGCTTCAATAACTTCAATACGGCCATCATCCATTTTTACCGGGAAACGCATACTGTAAATGCTGTTACAGGCTTTGATCTGTTCGAGCAAACCCTTCTCCCATTTGGTAAACTTGGCCGCTTTATCAAAACTTCTCTCAACACTTTGAAAGAAGCTATACGGTTTGTGATCTGACATGAGCTAATCGTTTTTGTTTTTGACTTTTATGGTTTAGCTAATAGACCATGGACCATGGTCTATGGTCTATTAGCTTTTCTTCTCTAGTTTACTGATCTTTTTATCTAACGATGCTACGTAGATGAATAATCCAATGATGATCGTCAGCACTACAGCCATCACTACGTATATCTTTCCATTACTTCTCATCACATCATTTTCAGCTGCAACTTCTTGTGCTGTTGCAACAACATTGAACAGCAATATGGCTGCGAATGTATAAATGGTTTTCAGTAGTTTATTCATGAATGAGTTGTTGTTCTTTTAAAATTTCATATCGAATACGTAAAGTACTGATCCAAACACCGAGTAATGTCCAGCCAATCACTGCCGGATAAAAAACAGAACGCATATTCGCATCCATATCTTTTCCATTCAAACCCGGATTGCCTTCACTACCTTCTCCCCCCGGATGCAATGATTCGGTAAGTCTGGGTAAAATCCAAAGTGTAGGAAACAACATAAAAAATGCGAAAATATTATAGACCGCTCCAATTCTTGCTTTCTTTTCTTCCTCATTCATACTTCCACGCAAAACGAAATAGGCCAGGTAGATGAGCATGGCAATAGCAGCTCCATTTTGTTTGGGATCACCACTCCATGGACTTCCCCACTGGTAATTGGCCCAGATGGCTCCCGTGGTAAGCCCTAAGAAACCAAAAATGGTACCTGTAACCGCAAAAGCAGAAGAATAAAAATCATGGACCTGATTCCTGCTGCGTAGATACTTGATAGCGTATACAACAGAAACACCCAACAGAATCATCATGGCAAACCACATGGGTACATGGAAAAAGAAATTGCGGATAGACTCCTGTAATCGGTCATCCAACTTGGGTATTTTCACCAGAAACCCATAGGAACAGGTGTAGAGCAATAAGACAATAGCTAATATCTTCCACCAGACTTTTCGAATCATGATCGGGTTTTTACAGTTTTCCCTTAACACCAGTCAAACTAACAACTGTTGGCGCAAAATTAGGTGAAAGCCCTTCAATATGTCTACGGAATTTGAAAATATTATCCCCCTAAATCTCTAACAACAGTTTTTAAAGCAAGGAAAATTCCATACCTTTGCCGACTTCATAAAAAAATCATGCCGTAACATGAAATTATCTCAATTTAAGTTCGATTTACCCCTTAATCTTATTGCGCAGCACCCGACCAAGAAAAGAGAAGACAGCCGATTGATGGTTGTTGATCGTAAAAGTGGTCACATGGAAAACAGACATTTCCGTGATATTCTGGAGTACTACGACGACAAAGACGTTTTTGTAGTGAACAATACCAAAGTGTTCCCTGCACGTATGTATGGCCGCAAGGAAAAAACCGGCGCCAAGATCGAAGTATTCTTACTGCGTGAACTTAACAAACCCAACCGTCTTTGGGATGTAATCGTTGATCCCGCAAGAAAGATTCGTGTGGGTAATAAATTGTATTTCGGCGACAATGAAGAACTGGTTGCTGAAGTGATTGACAATACCACCAGCCGTGGACGTACCATTCGTTTTCTGTGGGATGATGATGATGAAAGCTTCAAGAAAATGTTGGAGTTTTTAGGCGAAACCCCACTTCCGAAATACATCAAGCGCAAACCTGATGAAGAAGATAAGGAACGCTACCAGACTGTATATGCCAAGCATGAAGGCGCTGTTGCAGCCCCTACTGCAGGTTTGCATTTCAGTAAAGAACTGATCAAGCGTTGCGAAATTCTTGGAATTCGTTTTGCAGAAGTAACCTTACATACCGGATTGGGAACTTTCCGTCCGATTGAAGTGGAAGATCTCAGCAAACACAAAATGGATGCTGAATATTATGCTATTTCAGAGGAAGCATGTAAGATTGTTAACAAAGCAAAAGAAGGCGGACATCGCATCTGCTCTATCGGCACCACAACCATGCGTGCAATGGAGAGTAGCTTCACTGCGCAGAAATTGTTGAAACCCAGTGAAGGCTGGACCAATCACTTCATCCATCCTCCCTACAATTTCAATGTTGCAGATAGTTTGGTAACCAATTTCCATTTACCAAAAACCAGTCTGCTGATTATGACTTGCGCTTTTGCGGGTTATGATTTGGCGATGGAAGCTTATAAAAAAGCGATAAAAGATAAGTATCGATTCTTTAGTTATGGTGATGCATTGTTAATCATCTAACATCCTATACTTTCAAAGAGAAAGCCATCCGCCTGAGGCGGATGGCTTTTTTCATTTAACAACCAACAACTCCCATATACCCTAAATAAGAAGTTGTTTAACTGAATCTTGAACTCGCCTAAAACTAACAAACATTAGTTGTAACCCTTGTATAAAACTGCAACTTTTTTTCTAAAAACGCAAATAAACGCAAATAAATTTTATAAAATGGGGATAAATCAGCAAAAAAATTCTACAAACTGCTAGTTTCTGCCTCTATCAGTCGTCTAAGCTGGTCTAAATTCTTCTCCATCATCGGACCTAGGATCTTATCATTCATAATAGATCCTAGCTTTTCCCATGGCAACCAACCGATGGATTGCTCAAATTGCCACTGTACAATGGTGACTCCCTGCTGGGGTTGGTAAATGACACGCATGGTACTGATTTGAGGCTTACCCTTTGCCGTTATCCAGGTACTGATAACGGTGCTATCATTTTTTTCTGCGATGGTTACTTCACTTTTACCGATCTGTGCATTAACGGAAGATTGAATATGGACGGATGGATCATTCATCCCCTCTACCCAATTCGACCATTGACGGATATCTTCTATTTGACTTCGTACGGAATCAATGGGGGCTTTGATATTAATTGCTCTTGATACCAATACTTTGGAAGGAAGCATCGTTCCCATGATGGTAGCTAACAAAAACAAAATCACCAGGCTTATCAATCCTAATTTGAGCAGTTTCATATTATTCCCATTTAAAGGTCTTAAAAGCAACGGCATACACCACAATGGTCCACGCTCCCAATATCAACAACTCTTGTCCACAAGCCGCCAACCCTGCTCCTTCAAATGCAATATTCCGCATGGCGTTATTGAAATGAGTCAATGGCAATATTTTACAAAGTGGCTGTAACCAAGAAGGAAATGCATCAATGGAAAAAAAAGTTCCTGCTAACAAAAACTGAGGAAGTGTGATAAGATTAGCAAATGGGGGAATACTGCTTTCATTTTTTGCCAGACTACTCACAATAAATCCAAATCCCATAAAAAGTATCAGCGCGATAAAACTCAGCAACATAATCGTCAAAAAGGTTTCCATACCGTTGACGAGTGTGAATTTAAAAGCAAAATGTCCCACCCCAATAATGATCACTGCGGTCATCATTTGAAAGATAACCCTGCTCAATGCCTCACCTAATACAATATAAGGTCTTCTGATTGGCGTGGCATAAAACCGCTTCAACACCAATTGTTGACGCAAATTGAAAAACAAAAAAGCTACCCCAAATACACCGGCGCTCAATAAAGAAAAACCTAACTGTCCGGGTAAAATAAAATCAATCGTACGATAGACACGACCCGGGATCTTTTCAACTTCACTATTCACCAGTGCGATGGTGGGTGTATTCGCAAATGTTTGTTGATTGATACCGGCTATCACCGCATTTAATATAGAACGAAGTACTTGTAAGTTTTGAGGGTTTACTGCTTCGGAACTCGATAATTGAATAGTATAAGGCGGATTCTCCAACCCCGACTTTTGTATGTTGACGATAGCGGTCAATCTTCCTTTTTCAAGGTCTTCTTTTAATTCCTGTGCCGATTTTTCAATGATGCGTATACTGGGTATCTTTTTTAATGAAGGATAAATGGGATTAAGGGTATCTGTCTGCTGTGCAAAAGCAATACTCAGCGAAACCTTCCCCCCACTGCCCACAAATCCGAATACCAAGATGAATATCAAAGGAAATGCAATACTGAAAATAACTGCCGACGGACTTCTGAACACCGCTTTTAGACTAGCCCGGGTAATGGCTAACATCGCCTTAAATTGATTGTAGTGTGCTGACATATCCTTCAATTGGCTACAAATCTATCCTTTTCTGAAACAATCCAAAAAAAGTTGAAATCAAGTAGATATTAAGACAAATGTCGTATATTTGAATGACAAATGTTACGCTATGGCAAAAGCAAAAAAAGTAGTTCCACCCAACACCTCCAACCGTATAGTGGAGGAGTTTGCTATGCCGTATATTCCTTCTAGTAAACTGCCAGTTCCATTAGTGGCGGAATTTACCTACCGCAAATTCAAAAAAATTGCTGATAAGGTTCCTTTTACACAAAGTGAATGGGCTGCTATTCTACACTTATCTGAACGTACACTGCAGCGTTATGCTAAAAACAATGGCTCTTTTGAGGGTATTTATACTGATCGTATTTTACAACTACAAGAACTCATTGATATAGGTCTTTCAACCTTTACCTCTCCTGATAACTTTTATCAATGGTTAAAAAAGGATAAACTCGTGATGGGGCAAGTACTCAATTTTCAATCGCTGGCTTCTGCCCGGGGTATTCAGGAAACCATTCATCAACTCGTACGTATTCAGCAAGGTATTTACGCATGATCCTCTATCGTTTTGCCCATCATTTATTTGCGGATGATTTAACCGGCACCGGAGCCAAATTGCACGGCGGGCGTTGGAACAATATTGGCACAAATGTATTGTACACCAGCGGTAGCATATCTTTAGCCTTATTAGAAATTCTGGTGAATGCAGGAAGTTTTGAAGCACTTCAGCCATTCAAATTAATCCAATTAACGCTTCCGGAGACCGCCATCAAATATCAGATCAATATTAAAAATTTGAAAAAGAACTGGCACCAAGATATCGGTTATACCCAATGGATGGGTACTGAGATACTGCAAGAGAAAAAAGCATTGGTGATTGAATGTCCATCTGCCATCATTCCGCAGGAATCCAATTTTTTATTGAATCCTTTACACAAAGATTATCCGAAAATACGCATGAAGGAAGTGCTTGATTTTTATTTTGATGAGCGACTATTCCCCTTAGTGAACCGTTAGAAAATAGGGCATTCTTGTCTGCGGCTCTCCCACCATTTGTTTCACTTGCTTCAACTGCTTCAATAAATTCCATTGTTCTAAACCAATTTCTTCACTAACTAATGATGATTTGATGGATTTTTTATAGTTACCCATGATCTGTTGAAAAAAATCTTTTTTCTCAGGATATTCCCTGATCCTATAGTCATCTACTTTAGCCAGATCAGCTGCATGTTCAATTGCGTCTTGCAATGTTCCAATTTTATCTACCAACCCTATTTGTATGGCTCTGGAACCCGTCCATACCCTTCCCTGTGCAATACTATCTACATATTCCATGCTTCTATCTCGACCTTCAGATACCCTGCTTTTAAAAGTATGATAGATAGAATCGGTGGCTGATTGGAAAAAATTTTTTTCAGGTTCTGTGAGTGGACGATCACCTGCTCCCATATCCGCAAAAGGCGCTGTTCGTACGCGATCTGTGGTAATACCCAATTTATTTTTTAAGAAGGATTCAAAGTTGGGAACAATACTGAATACGCCAATAGAACCCGTAATGGTTGTTTCATTGGCGAAAACAGCATTGGCATTACATGCGATGTAATAACCCCCAGAAGCCGCCACATCTCCCATACTGACCACAACAGGTTTCACTTTTTTAGCCAAAGAAATTTCTCGCCAAATCACATCACTTGCCAATGCACTTCCTCCGGGTGAGTTCACTCGAAGTACGATGGCTTTTACATCTTTATCCAATCTTACTTTGCGCAATACATTTTTGAATACATCGCTGCCTACCTGTTCTTCATCCCCTTCACCGCTAACAATATCGCCTTGTGCAAACACCACTGCTATTTTGCCGCCACTGACATAGTTATCAAGTGATGTTGCTTTTGCATATTCATTGATGGTTACAAAATTGATGGATGATTTGGGATCTTTTTTTAACCATTTGAGCATTTCTCCTTTTACTTCATCATCATATTTCAATCCATCTACCAGTTTATACTGTTGCGCATCAACTGCTGTTTGAATGGTACCGTTGATGGCCAATTGATGCAATATAGCAGAATCAATATTTCTGGATGCAGCGGTAGAACGTAAAAAAGAAGCATACAGATCACCCAACCACACTGCAGTCTGTAAACGATTGGCTTCTGTCATTTTAGTTTCTCTCAGTGGCTCGGTAGCACTCTTAAACTTCCCTGCATAAAATATTTGCGGTTCGATTTGCAGCTTATCCAGCATCCCTTTCAGAAAAAAAAGATTGGAAGAAAAACCAGACCACTCCAATCCACCCTGCGGATGCACATATACTCTCTCAGCAGCATTGGCTACATAGTAGGCTTTTTGTGTCATGGTTTCTCCATAAGCCAATACAAACTTTCTTGATTTTTTGAAATCCAATACAGCCTTACGCAACTCTTCACTAGCCGAAAATCCATTGGCATTGTCTGCCGCTAGAATGTATAAGCCTTTTACAGATGAATCAGATTTTGCTTCGTTCAATAATCTCACCACTTCAAAAAGTGATGGAATTTCTGCTTCTGCATCGGAGATAAAAGCTCCCAAGGGGTTTTCCTGCGCTTGTTCCCTGAAATTGACAGACAAGTCAAGTACCAATACCGCTTTAGTACCTACTACCGGTACTTCAGGTGTTGCTGCACTTGAAATAAATCCAATCAATAAAAACAATCCTATCACTGTAAATACAATCAATGCGAGTAAGGATGCAAAGAATATTTTGAAGAAATTACGCATAATGCCTTTGTTTAATGACCGTCCACAGATACACTTATCGTTTCAATGAAATAATCCTGTATGACTTTGTGAATTTAAAGATATTTGGAGCTGTAAATATCTTCAATTTATGAATACAGCGTATTTGCTGACAGGCGGTAATATGGGAAACCGGTTGAACCATTTGCGGCAAGCGGCTGAATGGATTCAACAAAAATGCGGAAAAATACTTGCCCAATCGTCTGTATATGAAACGGAAGCCTGGGGTAAAACAGACCAGCCCGCTTTTTTGAACCAGGCTTTACAAGTAGAAACAGACCTATCCCCGGATGCACTGATGCAAGCATTGCTGGATATAGAAACTGTAATGGGACGTACCAGAACCATCAAAATGGGGCCTCGGATCATTGATCTGGATATTTTATTGATTGATGACTTGATACAAACATCTGCACTACTCACCATCCCCCATCCGGCACTTACCCTGCGTAAATTTGCATTGTTACCATTGGCCGAAATTGCCCCACTGCTCATGCATCCCCTCGAAAAGAAATCGATTCTGGAATTACTTGAAATCTGTCCGGATACTTTAAATGTGCAAAAAAAATAAAGGATCGCGACTGTTGCGCGGTTAATTTTGGACGCTATTGCTATCGGACATGAAGTATCAATATATTACAGTTGAAGGAAATATCGGCGCGGGTAAAACAACATTGGCTCATTTATTATCCAAAAAGTTAAATGCCAGGTTGATCTTGGAAGAATTTGCCGACAATCCATTCCTGCCAAAATTCTATGATAACCCTCAACAATATGCTTTTCCTTTAGAGTTGTTCTTTATGGCTGAGCGATATAAGCAATTGAAGGACATGTTACATACCAAGGACATGTTTCAACATGTAACTGTCTCTGATTATCTCTTTACAAAATGTTTGTTATTCGCTAAGGTTAATTTACCCGAAGAAGAGTTTAGGTTGTATCAGAAATTGTTTGACATCATTCATCAGCAATTGGTATTTCCTGATATTTTGATCTATCTGCATGCACCTGTTAATAAACTTCAACAGAATATCAGAAAACGAAACCGCGAATATGAGCAGTCTATTCCGGATGAATATTTATTCAATATACAAGAGACTTATACCAGCTATATCAAACAACATAATATTAAAACTATCTTTATTGATGCCAGCAATGCCGATTTTTTAGGTAATGAAAAGCACCTGGATATTGTTTTAGATGCACTGGAAAAAGAGTATGATGGCGGACAACATTATTTCAGTTTACCCTGAGAAAGTATAATATCAGTACATGGATAAACCAGTATATGATCCATTCGCAGCCATGCGAATTCCAGAATACAGAAATCTGATGATGGGAAGGTTCCTGTTCATCATGGGATTGCGTATGATGGGAACCCTAGTAGGCTGGTGGATCTACGAACTCACCAATGACCCTTTTGCCATTGGACTGATTGGTCTTTCTGAAGTCATTCCTGCTGTATCACTTTCCTTGTATGCCGGACATGTGATTGATATCAGTGAAAAAAGAAAATTATTGCTGAGAGGGGTTACGTTGTATTTTGTTTGTGCCTTGTTTTTATTGTTATTGTCTACCTCCTACACAACAGCCCAGTTCAGTAAACACTGGATTGCTTTTTCCATTTATATCATCATATTTTTTACCGGTATCATTCGTGCATTTACCGGTCCTACTTTTGGAACGATGGTGGCATCCATTGTACCTAGGGAGCTACTCCAAAATGCCACTACCTGGAATCAGGGGATCTGGCTTTCTGCTTCCGTAACCGGTCATGCAACGGTAGGTTTCTTAATTGCCTTCATGGGAAATACGGGTTCGCTTGCGGTGATCTGTTCGCTGGTGTCAATCGGTTTTCTTTTCATGTTTCAGATCAAGCCCAAACCCTCTCTCAACGAGCCTGGTGAGAAAAAAACTTTAGACAGTGTAAAAGAGGGATTGAGTTTTGTTTTTAAAACGAAAGAATTACTGGGCGCGCTAAGTCTTGATCTGTTTGCTGTTTTATTTGGCGGTGCTGTAGCTATGATTCCGGTCTTTGCCAAAGACATTCTCAAAACCGGTCCCATTGGATTTGGTTGGTTGAATGCGGCATCTGATATCGGCTCTATCCTCATTGTAATTTTATTGACGCTATTCCCGCTAAAAAAACAACAAGGCAAGAAATTGTTATTGGCGGTAGCGGGTTTTGGTATTTGTATCATCATATTCGCTTTCTCAAGATTATTTTGGTTGTCTTTTGCCGTACTACTTTTAAGCGGCATGTTAGACGGTATCAGTATGATCATTCGCGGAACCATTGTTCAATTGAAAACACCTGACCAAATGCGGGGAAGAGTGATGAGTGTGAACTCTATGTTCATCAACAGCAGTAATGAATTGGGACAATTTGAAAGCGGTGTTGCAGCGAAGTTGCTGGGCGTTGTTCCATCTGTTGTTTTCGGTGGATGCATGACGCTACTTGTGGTAGCAACTACCTGGTTCAAGGCGCCTAGTCTGCGAAAGATGGAATATTGAGGGATAGCTTATGGCCAATAGTCCATGGACTATAGTATAAAAAAAGAGGCTGTATCAGATTTTTGATACAGCCTCCTTTTATTATTAATCGGGTATAATCAGTTTATTGTTGTTTCGGTTGATATCGGCTAATCGCATAGATGGATCAATCTCGATGGATTTAATATCCTGTATACCTCTGCTGATCGTGAATTTGTATTCGGGGTGCGTCCAGCGCCATGGTTTTTCTACTATTCTCTCGGTTGCATCTTCTGCAGGTTTTACGCCATACATGAGATTGAGTGGAATATTGTGTATTTCTTGTTTACCATCTTTGTAGGTTACCAATACATCCAAAGGCATCGGCATTTTACCTATACGTTTCATGGTCAATGTTGCCTTACCTTCTACTACATTGATATCACCAACTGCATAATCAATGGTTTTGGTAGAGTTGATAAAATATTCTTTGTACCAATCCAATTCCATCCCACTTCTCTTTTCGGCAACACGAATGAAATCATTGGGATTGGGATGTTTGAAACGCCATTGGTAATAATAATCCAATAATATTTGGTCGCGCACTTTTGCACCTACGATATATCCGAGTTGTTCCATGAATACAGCGCCTTTACTGTAAGATGCTGCTCCATAAGCAAAATTGGTATTGTAATGATCAGCATGTGTACTTGCCGGTTCCTCAAATCCACTTCTTGCCAAATTGAGATAACTGCGATAAGATCCTTCGGCTGCAAAGGCTTTACTACCTCTCATTTCAGCCATGACTCTGGATGTTGCATAATCTGTAAACCCTTCGTCCATCCAAGGATATAAAGCTTCATTGGAACCCATCATCATTTGATACCAACTATGCATCCACTCATGTATCGCTGTTCCGATACTGGCGTTTTTCATCAAGGTAGCCATTGGGTATTCCATACCACCATCTCCACCTTGTACAAAAGTGTAGGTTTTATAAGGATAAGGACCAAAAGTTTTGGCGATGATTGGATATGCTAACACAGCTGTATCTAAAACACGCTGCCAACGAGCATCATTAATAGCTGATGATGAATCCATTCCTTTATACACAACACGGATCAATGGTCCGTTTGTAACTGCTTTAGTGATCATTTTATATTTCGGATCGGCTGCCCACATAAAATCATGTACGTTATAAGCTTGCCATTTCCATGTAACAGTGTTTCCTGAAGGTGTTACAGGTTTACTGCCTGCAGTTTCATAACCCCGTCCAATTTCATTCGCATTGATTAAATCTCCACCTGCAGTAACGAAATAGTTTTTATCAATCGTGATATTGACATCAAAATCTCCCCATACACCATAAAATTCACGAGCGATATAGGGGTTGGCATTCCAACCTTGGTAATCATATTCTACCAACTTAGGATACCACTGACTCATACTATAGCGAACCCCTTCTGCATTATCTCTTCCGCTTCTGCGTATTTGCAAAGGCACTTGTGCTTCAAATTGAACATCCATTTGAATTTTGGATTTGGGCATGATGGGTTTTGCCAACACCACTTCCAGTATGGTTTCATGCTCTATTAACTCCTGCGCAGCACCATTGATTTTGACAGATGCCACGCGCTGAAATCCGATTTGATCCGGAGTCAGTTTACTGATTCTGTCTTTTACTCTTGCATCCCAATCCAATCCATCACTTCCTCTGGAAGGTTCGCGCAAAACCGTTTTACCAAGTTCACGACTACGAACATCCATGCTGCTGTTGGGTTGGAATGCATTCCAATACAAGTGAAAGAAAACCCTTGTTAACGTATCCGGAGAATTATTCCAATAATCTATTTTCTCTGTTCCTGTAAACCGGTTGGTATTTACATCCATGTTTACATTGATCTGGTATTTGATCTTTTGTTGCCAACGGTCAGATTGTGCGGAGGTAATAGTTGACAGTTGACAGGTAACAGTTGACAGGAAGAGAAATTTCAGTAGTGATTTTTTCATGTCGTGCTAATCGTTTATGAGTGGCTAATTTCAGAAAAAAAACCGAGCAATAATGCTATTTTATGATGGAATTAAAAACATCTTGAGATGACTATCAATAATGGAATACAGATGAAATACCTATAAGAATATACCTACTGGTGTTTGTCTCCTGCTACAACAATTACTATTTCTCCCTTGACCGTTTTTAGGCGAAAGTGCTCTGCTACTTCTTGTAATGTACCCCGATAATTTTCTTCAAACATTTTCGTGAGTTCTCTGCTAACACTACAATATCGATCAGCACCGAAATAACCGGCCATTTCTTCCAAGGTTTTCACGAGTCGCATCGGACTTTCATAAAACACCATGGTTCGCTCCTCGGTAGCCAATTGTTTAAAAAGTGTTTGTCTACCTTTTTTCAATGGTAAAAATCCTTCAAACACAAAACGATTAGAAGGTATTCCACTATTCACCAATGCAGGAACAAATGCAGTGGTTCCTGGCAAACATTCTACCTTGATACCTTCCTGTACACAGGCTCTTACCAATAAAAAAGCCGGATCAGAAATTCCCGGTGTGCCTGCATCTGTAATCAATGCAAAGTTTTTTCCGGCTTTCATCTGATCTGTCAAATGAGCCACTACTTTATGTTCATTGTGTTGGTGATAGGGAGAAAGCGGTTTCTGTATCTGATAGTGATTCAAAAACTTTGAGGAGGTACGTGTATCCTCACATAAGATCACATCCACCTGCTGTAATACTTCCAAAGAGCGAAGTGTTACATCCTTGAGGTTACCGATGGGTGTGGGGACGAGATACAGCATATATCTTTGATCTTTGATTTTTTGATCTTTGATTTTAAATCATAAATCAAAGATCAAAAAATCAAGAAATCAGCATTAGTTTATCATTTCAATCTCATAAAACTCCATCACCGGATTGGCGAGTAGTTTTTTGGAGGCGTCTTCGGCTATTTGACGGGCTTCTGCTTCAGAAGCGGCTTCTATCTGCAGCGTAATGTGTTTTCCAACTCGCACATCACTCACGGCTCCTAAACCGAGGTTTTGGAGTCCACCCAACACCGCTTTACCTTGTGGATCGAGAAGGTCTTTTAATGGCATTACTTTGATCTGCACGTTATAGGTCATGATTCTTTTTGTTTAAGGAGCAAAGATAGAACTACATAAGCAATAAAAGTGACAGGAACTGATAACCATCCCCACAAGAAAGCTGTAATTACAGCAATAACAGCCATTAGCAGAAAGGGAAATAATTTCCGGAAGCTCAACTGTGTGAATTTGAGTGCCAGCATGGGCAGTGTTGATACCATCAAATAACTCACCAACACAATGATGGCATACCAAATCCATTTATTGAGCAATAGCGTAATCACCCATGTTTCTTGGGTATTCCAATAGATCAATGGAAAAGAAGCCAGCAACAAGCCTGCAGCCGGTATGGGCACCCCTTTAAATCCATGCTGTTGGGTGGTATCGATATTGAATCTTGCTAGTCTGTAAGCACCCGCACATGGCAAGATAAAAGCGGGTAATAACCAACCCATTGATGTATCCAATCCGTCTGCTTCTTGTGCTACAGATAATCTGAGAAATTGCCAGGCAATCAATCCGGGAACTACCCCAAAGCTTACTACATCTGCTAAAGAATCCAATTGCTTTCCCATATCTGAGGGAACTTTCAGTAAACGTGCAAAAAAACCATCACAAAAGTCAATGATCGCAGCCACAGCCAACAGTACACTTGCCCATTGCATTTGCTCCGGTATTTCTACAATGGTTTCCCCGTTAGATGAATAGGCCATCGTTAAACCGGTCTGCATCACCATCACAATGGCAAAACATCCACATAACAGGTTCAAAAGGGTAAAGAGGTTGGGGATTTGTTTCATGATATTTATGGTTGATAGTCAATAGTCCATGGACCATGGTCTATGGACTATTGACTATGGACTACTCACTTATTTTTCTTCATCAACCCCTCAATCTCTTCCACGGTAATAGGAATATTTTTCATGAGGTCGATATTGCCGTTTTTAGTAATCCAGAAATTATTCTCGATTCTTACACCCATTTGTTCTTCTTCAATATAAATACCGGGTTCAATGGTAAAGACCATTCCTGCTTGAATAGGTGCTGTTCTTGTTCCTACATCGTGCACATCAATACCGAGATGATGGGATATACCATGGTATAAATATTTGCGATACGCTCTGTTCTCCGGATCTTCATTCTTCACTTCTGTTTTTCGCAATAATCCGATTTTTAAGAATTGCTGTGTAGCTTCTTCTCCTACTTTCTCGGTATAGTCTACAATAGAAATACCCGGCTTTAAAATGCTCTTTGCATAATTGTGTAAATGTAAACAAGCATTGTAAACTGTTTTTTGCCTTCGTGTGAATTTACCGTTAACCGGCACTGTTCTGGTGAGATCCGCGCAATATCCGCCATACTCTGCACCAAAATCCATCAGTACCATTTCGCCATCCTTACATTCTTGGTTATTGGAAACATAGTGAAGGGTTCTGGCCCTGTCGCCACTCGCAATAATACTTCCGTAGGCGGGACCGGTAGCGCGTTGACTATAAAAACTGTGAAAGATCTCTGCCTCGATTTCATATTCAAAAACACCGGGTTTGATAAACCCTAATAATCTACGGAAAGTCTTATCCGTGATATTGATCGCTTGTTGCAATACTGCCACTTCCTCTTTGGTCTTAATAGCCCGTAAAGACTTCATGATCTTGGCAGTACGATGATATACATGCAATGGATAACGTTCTTTCATCTCATCTACAAAACGATAATCCCTGCTTCTGATCAATGATGCTTTACGATCGTTTTCATTGGTATCTAAATACACATTATCGGCTAAATGAACCCATGTTTGTAAAAAAGCATCAATGCTGTCAAGCCAAACAATTGTTGCGATGCCGGAAATAGCCGTGGCTTCCTGTTTACGGAGTCGTTTGCCATCCCATTTTTCTTTCAGTTCATTGGGCCGAACCAGTACCAATACTTCTCTGTATTTCGGATCCGGACAATCGGGAAAGAGAATCACCATGGAGTCTTCTTGGGTAATGCCGCTTAGCCAATACAAATTACTGTTCTGTTTGAACTTGTGTAAGGCGTCGCCATTCATCGGCCATTCATCATTGCTCACAAAGATGGCAATGCTGTTGGGTAACATGGCTTTTATAAAACGCTTACGATTGATTATGAATAGATTGGGATCCAGCGGCAAGTATTTCATCGGTGCGTATTTGAAGTTTGCAATATAAAACTTTATGGTGCAGTTGATCTCAAAACTTGCCCATATCTCAGGAGGCAATTGTTAAAAAAGCATCAATATCCACGAAATATTTCTTATTTACGAACACGCTCGTATATTTACTACGAAATTATTCGTTCAATAAAACAAACAACATGAAAACGTTTATCAACAGCAAATGGATCGGAGCAGCAATATTGGCACTTTCAGTGATTGGCTTTAGTGCCTGGAAAGTTGCGGATGGATCTGTAAACCCTCCCAAACCCTTTTCCTTCACATATAAAGATGAGGATACCACCAAAAGCAAAAAGAAATTCAAAGTGTATGGAGATCATGACAGAGAATACAAAGTGGGAGATCTGGACAAAGCTTTGAAAGAACTCGACAAAGCGACCATTGAACTAGATCGTGAACTTAAAATTGATTTCACCAAAATGGAAAAGGAAATGAAAAAGGTCATGGAAGAAATCAAAAAAATTGATGTGGAAGGTATCAGAAAAGAAGTAGAAAATGCGATGAGAGAGGTACAATCTGCTTTACGCGAGATCGATTTCAAAGAAGTACATAAAGAGGTAGAAAAAGAAATGGGTAAAGTGAAAGAAGAACTCAAAGGTGAAAAGCTCAAACAGCATATTGACTTTGAAGGGATCAGAAAAGATGTAGAGAAAGGAATGGCTGAAGCCAAAGAAGGTATTCGCGAAGCCAAAAAACAGATTGCCGAATTGAAGGCATTTGTAGACGAGCTAGATAAAGATGGATTGATTGATAAAGACAAATCCTACAAGATCCAGATCACAAACAAAAAGCTCTATATTAACGGAAAAGAACAATCAGCTGAAGTGAATAAAAAGTATAGTAAGTACTTGGATAAGGAAGATTATTCGATTGAGAGAGATGAGGAATAGTGAATGGTGAATTGTCAATTATTAGTGAACAGTGAGTAGTGAGTGGAAAAACATTTCCTTTCTACTCACTACTCACTACTCACTAAAACCTCACTGTCGGACATTTCACTGCATTACTGCTGTTGGAGAAGATGCCGCTTTTAATGATGGAGATTTCATAGGCGCCTCGGTATCCATTGATGTTGCCTAAATTAGAAATGGTAGCATCATAATTGAAGGTAAATCGTGTATCATTCACCTGATAACCCACCATTGGGATCACTGCATCTTTATGACGATAGTATAAGCCTAAAATCATTTGTTGTTCACCATCGCCACTCAGGTTTCGATTGGCGTTAAAACCCAGTACGGTTTCCCAGGCATTGCCCATTTTACTGACATAGATATTGGGATTCACGATCCATAGATCTTCAAACTTGATACTGGCATTTACAAAACCGGTATAGCGTGGATTCAATCTGGCATCAACAGCTGTAGGTGATAAGAAACTTTCACGCGGACGATTCACATGTTGTGCACTTACACCTAAATTGAAATAAAAATTATCTGAGGCAAAATAAGCATAGTTCATGCCTACCTGCAGATCAACAAAGGTGGTTTGACTGAACAAGAATGGCTCATTAGAAGGAATGGCAATATCAAAAAATTGTCCATTCCATTGGTTATCAAAATTGAGTTTGCTGATATCAATTCGTTTATTGATGAATCCAACTGAAAATCCACCACTCAGTAAACTATTGTATCCGAGCATCTGATGATAAGCCACACTGGCATAACCATTGGTAGCTATTAAATTACCATTACCCGCTCTATCACTGTATAAAGCAGCCCCTACTCCCATCCATCCGTTTTCAAAACGGTTACCAAATAATTTGGTATCCCCCCACAAACTCATGGTTCGAAAAGGAGTTCCTACGTTGGCCCATTGGTTGCGATAATTACCGCCAAATCGATAATCAAAGTCAGGATTAAATCCGGTATTCGCGGGATTCACCAACATGGGTGTATTGAAGTATTGAGAAAAATTCAATCCTTGTCCACTCACATGCACAGCAAGCCAACAAAACACAAAACCCATCAATATCATCTGAACACGAATACGCATACACACTATTATCTAAGTAAAGTAATATCTCCTTTCTTGGAAAGTTTATCACCATTGGTAAATTCTATCTGTAAAGTATAGTGATACACTTCCTGTGGTTGTAATTTTCCTTTATACGTTCCATCCCATCCTTCTGCAGGGTTGTTACTCACGTATACTTGTACACCCCATCTATTATAAATACGCCAGGTCATTTTTGCAATACCAAATCCGCGTACAAATATTCGATCATTATTCCCATCTCCATTGGGTGAGAATGCATTGGGCACATTGGCTGCAACATTAATGACTACACTAATAGACTGGCAAGTAGTATCGCTACAACCGGCAGCATTGAAAGCAATCAAACAGGCATTAAAGGTTCCGGTTTGGTTGTACAAATGTCGAACCGGTGCGTCAATATTATTTCCGACCGTACTATCTCCATCACCAAATAACCATTTGAAAGATGTAGCTCCAATCGAATTATTGGTAAAACTAATCGCTGTATTTGGTTCTGTTGGATTGGGAGAATAGGTAAATGCTGCAGTCGGACTTCCACTGACCGTTATGGTTTGAAATGCCGTATCTCGAATATTACAGGTGGCATTATCAATAGCAATCAAACGAACTGTATAGGTACCTGGATTGGGATATAGATGAGTTGGATTGGTAGCAGTAGAAGTACTGCCATCACCAAAATCCCACAGAAATTGTTGTCCGGCCAAAGAAGTATTATTAAACACGGCATTATAAGGCGCACAACCCACTGCCGGTGTAACAAAACGTGCATCTACATTCGGAGCAATTCTGATTTGCTGTACTACACTATCCGGATGATTACAATAATTAGTATCAATCAACACAAGTTTCACATCATAAGTACCACCTGCCGCATAGGTATGGGTAACCAGTCCGGGCCCGGCTATTCTGGTATTACCATCTCCAAAATCCCAACGGAAACTTTGATTGGTGAATGGTTTACCGGCAGGTGCGATAGAGGTATTATTGAATTGAAATGCCAAAGATTCGCATGGAGGTAATTTGGTGGATGTAAAACCTACAGTGGCTTCATCACCTCTTACTCGCAATGTAAGATAGGCCGTATCCGTTTGGTTACAGGTAGTAGAATCTACCGAAACCAATCGAACACGATACACACCAATTGTATTGAAAGTATGAGAAAAAGTAGGTGTAGTGGTTCTTACTTCAGGCGAGCCATCATTGAAATTCCAATAGTAAGCACGTCCCTGAGCCAATGTATCTGTAAACTGAACGGTCATTGGCACACAGCCAGCCGTATCTCTTACCCCATTGATAGATGCACTCAGACCAGCACCCACACCTGCAAGATTGAAAGCAATTTTGATGGCCATGAGGTTACAAGTTCCTGCGGATGAGGTATTCGTTGCATTGGTCTGTGACCAAACACCTGCTGTACCCCTCAAATAACCGGTTGGAGTTGATCCATCACCTGTTCCTTTACAAGAACAAATAGATTGATAGATGGTGCCATTCGCATCAAATCGACTCGTTCCCCCATCAACATGATCCGGTGTTGGGATACCGCTTGTTCCTGTTGTAGCACCAAAAAAGGAGCCAAATAAGATACGTTGGGCATCTCTTTCAATCACATAAAAATAAAGATCAGCCCCATCTGAATCCGTTTTAATCGCATCAGGAGTAACGATTAATCCACGTGTACCGGCACTTGGATATCCCAGATCCCCTCCCCAGCCTGATACATATACATTCTCGCATCTATCCACTAAAAAGGCAGTAGGTGATATATTTGGGATGTTGGCACTATTTGTTCCAAAATTTGTTGAATAAATAAAATTTGATAAATCCGGTTGAAGTTTGGCAATGAACTGTTTTCCGGTTGTTTGACTTCCATTCGCATTTACAGGTGCATTGATGACAGGCCATGCAACTGTGGTGGTACCCATAATGTAAGGGAATCCATTACGATCAAACTGAACACCATAGATTAAATCAAGCCCTGTAGTTCCAAAATAACTACTTCGTATTAATTGAGAGCCATCAGGACTAATGATCGCAACATAGCCATCTATATTACCCTGATTGGTAGGGAATCGAACACCTGTTTTGTTACCCGGGAAATTATTGCTGGCAGTAGCTCCGGCAACATATATATTACCATTCTGAGGATGGGTTGCTAGTACAAAAGCAGCATCATCTCCATCACCGCCTAAATAAGAGCTGAACAACATGGTATTTAAATCAGGCGTCAGTTTCATGACCACTCCATCCTGATAACGATTATTAACGGCTTGTGCAGGTTGTGATTGGAATACGCCGGCAGTAACCGGGAAATTGCTAGATTGGGTTGCCGAGGCAAGGATTGGATTACCTCCTCGATCTAAAATAATTTCACTTCTTGCATCATCACCATAATTTCTCCTGATACTAATAGGTGTTAATTCTCCAGCATAATTTGCTTGTATATTGACACCATCATTACCGGATCCACCAATTCTTACCGAGCTTAATAGTGTAGCACCATTCGCGCTCAATTTTGATATGATGATATCAAACAACCCCCCACCGGTACCATACAAACCTACCCCGCGTACAGGATAATTTGAACCTGATGATGTTCTTCCTGCAATGAACAAATTACCTGCACCATCCGCTACTAAACTATGTGGTTGTTCATTACCTGATCCGCCTAGATAGGTTGCGTAAATACGGTTTACACCTGAGGGGTCAAACTTAATAATACCAATATCAGTACCTGAAATTAATCCCTCCGTAATACCACCCTGAAAACTAGTTTGAAAAGCTCCATTATTCGTTGGGAACCGTCCGCTACTAAATACTATTCCACCCCCATAAAAATTTCCCTGTCCATCATAAGTAGCAGTAAAACCCCAGTTGTCAGCAGTACTACCTGTATATCCATAAAAAACAATGGATGGATCTACAACCAACATAGCATCTTTATTATAAATGCCATTCAATTTGAATCTTACGATATTTCCACGCACTTCAAAACTGCAAGGAATTTCATTTTTAGTATTGCGCAATAATTGATAAGTATATGGTGACTCCTCCTGTACTTCTATAACAGAAGTCTTGATACTAAGCTTACCTTCTTTGATTTTCAATCCATCCACCCCATCGAAATAGAGTGCTACATTGTTAATATCACCACCTGGATGAACAATCACATCATACTTTAATTTGCCGGATGTGGTATAATACCTGATATCAATATTGGGATATACATTTTTGAATGTAACCCCTTGATATATCTTGACATGGGTTGCCCATTTCGTTGAATCATTCCCTAAGAAATAATTATTGTAAGTCGGTAAAGCTTTATCCGGAACAATCTGTGGATTGGGATTGGCATTCAAAAAACGAACTTGATAAGTATGTGATCGAAGAACCAAATTACCATCTGTACCGTTTCCACCCTCACCACCACGAGAAGGATCTAATGCGGTACTTTGTTTAACAACATCTGTTTTATGTTGATGATTTTCCGGATGTGGATTGAGCTTTTTAAGATCGTCTTCATTGTGCAGCAACACACGATAGCCATCCGATTGTAAAGCGATAGAACCAACACCCGTGTTGGCAAGAAAAAGAATCTTTTTGTCCCACTGCCCTTTATTCTCTACAAATTCCAGATAATTCTGCGCCACTACTTGGAAACCCATCATGAGTATCAAAACCAATCCTGCTATTTTCTTCAGTGCTGCCAAGCTGTAAATTTTTAATAAGTTACTATAATATACGTTCCGTACCGTGTTAAAGTTGTTCTCAGGATATGCGACTCCAAGCATTTTTACCTTTATGTGACCTTAGGTAATTCTTTAAAAGCAAATTCTTTGCCATATCCAGCGTTGGATCTTCTTCACAGCATTGCTCAGCAGTTGTTTTGGCAAGTTCCAATAGATCTTTGTCATTAACAATGCTGGCAACTTTAAAGTTCAGTTCCCCACTTTGTCTGGTACCTTCAATATCACCCGGACCTCGTAGCTCCAAGTCTTTCTCAGCAATCTTGAAACCATCGTTGGTAGCGCACATGGTATTGATGCGTTCTTTGGCATCTTTGCTTACTTTGGACCCCGTTAATAAAATGCAAAAACTTTTTTCGCTACCTCTTCCTACCCTTCCCCTAAGCTGATGCAATTGAGATAAGCCAAACTTTTCAGCACTTTCAATCACCATTACAGTGGCATTGGGCACATTCACCCCCACTTCTATCACAGTTGTACTCACCATGATATGTGTGTCATGTTGCACAAAGCGCTGCATATTGGTCTCTTTTTCTTCTGCAGACTGTCTTCCATGCACCATACTGATACGATAGGAAGGTTCCGGGAAAAAACTTTTTACCTGTTCATATCCTTGCTTCAGGTCTTCATAACTCAACTTTTCACTCTCTTCAATCAACGGATATATAAAGTAGGCTTGTCTGCCTTTATTGATTTCTGTTCGTACAAACTCCATCACACTGGCCCTTGCCATCTCATTACGATGAACGGTGGTAATGGGTTGTCTACCGGGTGGTAATTCATCCATTACACTATAATCCAAGTCACCATAGGCCGTCATGGCCAATGTTCTGGGAATGGGCGTAGCTGTCATCACCAATACATGCGGTGGTACGGTAGCTTTCTCCCACAATCTGGCTCTTTGTGCAACTCCAAAACGGTGTTGTTCATCCACTATGACCAATCCGAGATTTTTAAACTGAACTACATCTTCAATCACAGCATGGGTACCTACCACAAAATGAATGGTATCATCCAATAACCCACTTAATATTCGCTTTCGCTCTTTTCCCTTTATACTGCCCGTTAACAATGCAATTTCAACAGGCATATTCTTAAGTAATTCCTTTAACCCATTGTAGTGTTGTTGTGCCAATATCTCTGTGGGTGCCATCATACAACTTTGGTAGCCGTTATCGGCTGCCAATAACATACTAAGGAGCGCTACGATGGTTTTACCGCTGCCTACATCCCCCTGTAATAATCGATTCATTTGATGACCTCTACCTGTATCGGTTCTAATTTCCCGAATCACTCGTTTTTGTGCACCTGTTAATTCAAACGGCAGGTGATGATTATAAAAATCATTGAATAACTCGCCTACTTTTTCAAAAACAACGCCCCTGCTGCTATGATGTCTTTGTAAACGAACCAGATTCAAACGAATTTGGGCGATAAAAAACTCTTCAAATTTTAATCGCCGCAGAGCCAATTGATAAGCTTCTTGTGATACCGGGAAATGCAGATTCGAAAAAGCCTCATACCGATTCATCAATTGCAGCTTTTTGAAAATAGTTTCCGGAATATTTTCAGGAATATCTGTGGGTTTGATTTGTGAGAAAAGCTGAAAAGTTAACTTAGCCAATTGCCTGCCATTCAAACCCCTTGCCTTGAGTTTCTCGGTTGCAGGATATACCGGTTCCAGATAATCTTTTCCATCTGCTTTGGCTAATACATAAGGCTCTATTTCGGGATGTACCATCTGGGGTCTGCCATTAAAAAATCCTGTTCGACCAAACACCAGGTATTTTTGTCCGGGCACTAAATTTTTTTGCACCCAACTAATTCCCTGAAACCAGGCTAATTCCAATACGCCTGTATCATCCCTCAAATAAGCAACCAATCTCTTTGCTCTTTTCTCCCCAACAATCTCAAATTGTTGCAGTATACCTGCTACTTGGATGAAGTCGGTTTGATAGTTGATCATATTGATTTTACTCACTTTTGTTTTATCAATATGCCGATGCGGAAAATGATGCAAAAGATCATCGAACGTGAAAATCTGCAGCTCTTTTTTCAACAAGTCGCCCCTCAACGGACCGACGCCTTTGAGGTATTCGATGGGTGAGGATAATATCGTTGAGAGATCTTTGATTTTTTGATCTTTGTCCGAAGGACCCCTTCGGGGATTTCTTGATTCGAGGGAAGATACTTCTTCCGGGACTTGCTGTTACCTTCCATTACAAATATCCTTTCTGGGAGGCATATAGAAAATTCAATCTTGGGAAAACCGAAGGTTTTCAGCCACAAGCTTCACGCTACTAGCTTCAGGTGAGATTATTTGAATACAACTAACTAAAAAAGCCTTGCGGCTTGCAGCGTGCAGCTTGTAGCTTCTCTTCCTTATCTTCGTCCCATGAATAAAGAGGTTGTTTTAAGCGGTATCCGTCCAACCGGATTTCTGCACTTGGGAAACTATTTTGGGGCGATGCGCAACTATGTGCGCATGCAGGACGAATACAATTGTTATTTTTTTGTCGCAAACTGGCATAGCCTGACCACGCATCCCGATACAAAAGAATTGAAGAATAGTGTGCATCGTGTGATCGCAGAAAACATTGCCTGTGGACTCGATCCTGAAAAAGTTGCATTGTACATTCAAAGTGATGTTCCTGAAATAGCTGAACTGTATCTCTATTTGAACATGATGGCTTATAAAGGCGAGTTGGAAAAAACCGTCACTTTCAAAGAGAAGGTCAGACTACAACCCGATAATGTTAATGCAGGTTTATTGACGTATCCGGTATTACAAGCTGCCGATATCCTGATTCATCGTGCGGTGAAAGTACCGGTTGGAAAAGACCAGGAACAACACCTTGAAATGGCTCGTAATTATGCTGAGCGTTTTAATCATAGGTATGGTGATGTACTCCCACTGCCTTATGCATTCAACTACGGCGGAGAATTGGTGAAAATTTTAAGTCTGGATGGTGTCGGCAAAATGAGTAAGAGTGAAAACCAAATGAACACACTATACCTGGCTGATGAGGATGAAAATATTCGTAAAAAAATCATGAAAGCAAAGACCGATCAAGGTCCGGCCGAACCTAATGCAGTAAAACCCGATTATATCGAAAATCTTTTTACCCTGATGAAGCTTGTAAGTACGTCTGATACTGTTCAAAAATTTGAAGACGATTTTAATCACAGTAGTGCCGGGAACTGTATCATTCGTTATGGGGATATGAAAAAACAACTGGCAGAAGATATGATCCGTTTTATCCAGCCAATCAGAACCCAAGCTGCAGATATTCAAAAAAACCAGGACTTACTGAAAAAAATCATCCAACAAGGTGCCGATAAAGCTCGAGATAGTGCCAGTAAGACACTCAGCTTGGTGAGGACGGCGGTGGGGATGGATTATTAGACCATAGTCCATGGACCATGGTCTATGGACTGTAAACTATGGACTGACTCCCCAAAATTCTCCCCTCAATTCTCTCAACTTTCGTATTTTCATTTTTATGGCGAAACCTAAGAAACCAAAACATGTAGCCGTAGCCGGAAATATCGGTGCGGGTAAAACGACGCTTACGGAGATGTTGAGTAAGCACTACCGCTGGATTCCTCAGTTTGAAGATGTTGATCACAACCCTTATCTGATGGATTTTTATGAGGATATGCCTCGCTGGAGCTTCAATCTGCAGATCTATTTTTTGAATAGCAGACTGAATCAACTATTGGATATTCATCATGGAACTGAGACTGTCATACAAGACAGAACCATTTATGAAGATGCCAACATCTTTGCTCCCAATCTGCATGAAATGGGACTGATGAGTAAACGAGACTTTGATAACTACTATCAATTCTTTCAGACTTTGAAAACCATGGTACAACCTCCGGATCTTTTGATCTATTTGAAAGCATCCGTACCTACGCTGGTAGCACAAATCCAAAAAAGAGGGAGAGAATATGAAGAGAATATTCGTTTGGATTATTTGAAACGATTGAATGAGTACTATAACAAATGGATTGATGGTTATAAAGAAGGTCAGTTGCTGGTGATCGATTGCGATAAAAATAAATTCGCAGAAAGTGAGGAGCATTTTGGAGAGATCATTAGCAAAGTAGATGGTATGCTATTTGGCTTATTTTAAAAGCTACTCTTTTTCATAAAGCCACAGATACACTTGCCCGGCAAAAGTATCTGGGGCTTTTTCTTTTGCGGGATACTGTACTTTGGTTATTAAAAATGCCACTGAAGGCACAGCAATCCACTGAATGATTCTGTGTATTTCTGTGCCTTCTCCAAAGGAGTCCGACAGACAGTGGCAATAAATAAATAACTTGGGAAGCAAAATGCGAAAGATGAAACGTCTGCTTCCTTTTTTATTCCTCATCTCTTGTCAATTAACCTCCACGAAACTTCCTGAGTTTACATTAAAAGCCACCGACACTTTTCACTTCAATAATTTCGTGGATTGCAATATGGCTGAGGCATGGATTGGTGATACACTCCGCATCTTTCCAGGTAAATATGGTGAAGACCCGGTTTGGGGTGAAGCACATGATCTGAAATTCGCTTCCGGGAAAAATGCAGATGAAGTATTTGCGAGTCCTGCATCAGCTTATATCGCACCAAGCATGCCCCTAAATGCAGCCAAAGGAACACCCGGATTACATGGTGCTGTTTGGTTTGAAACCGTCTATCAGGATACAAAAGACCAAACCGGCAAAACATTGTATGCTGTTTATCACAATGAAAATTATCCGGAAACATTACCCTATGATAGTGCAACAAATGAAGGATATATAGATCATAAATGGCCATTAGGATTAACAGAAAGAATCACCCCCGCTGCTGTTTGTAGAATTGGTATCATGAAATCTACCAATGGTGGATGGAGTTGGGAGAATAAAGGATTGTTTCTTGAAGATAAACAACCACGTATGATTCTGAAACCACACAATACTTCAAAAACTTTTGCAGGTGGCGTGGGCGATCCTTCGGCAGTAGCTGTAGGTGATCATCTTTATTTATTTTATGGTGAATATGGTTATCCGGATGCTTATGATTCGCTCAGCTATGATGCAAAACAAGAATGGGGTGGACAATGTATCAGTATTGCGAAAATCGCTTTAACGGATTTAGATCATCCACAAGGAAAAGCGAAACGTTGGGATGGTAAAGGCTTCCATGCTCCTTGGGATGGAACAGGCAAACCCATCGCATCACTTCAGATACCGATAGAAAAAGGAGGAGGTGCCGCTTCATCGCCTAAAGGCGGCTTTCACTGGGGACCTTCTGTTAGCTGGAATGAATACTTGGAATGTTGGGTGATGTTAATGGGACGTGTAGAAGGACAATCATGGGTGGGTGATAAACTCTATATCTCATTCAATCCACACAAAGACCTAGGTAAAGATGATCATTCACAACAATGGAGTACCCCACAATTATTATTACAGAAACCCGGACATGTATTGTGGTATCCCTCTTTACAACCATT
This sequence comes from Sediminibacterium sp., assembly GCF_051861365.1. Classification (NCBI taxonomy): domain Bacteria; kingdom Pseudomonadati; phylum Bacteroidota; class Chitinophagia; order Chitinophagales; family Chitinophagaceae; genus Sediminibacterium; species Sediminibacterium sp. The sequence continues at coordinate 46,375 of NZ_JBHYCW010000010.1, forward strand.
GAACACGCCGGAAGATATTGCAGCCAAGCGAACCAGTATGCGACTAGGAAAAAAAGCTCGCTTATTTTTCAAGTACTCGGATTTGGGGAAGTACATGTCTGAGTATATTATTGAGTTTAAAAAATAAGTTGATGGTCCATGGCGTATGGTTTATAGTTATTATTTTATATACTATTGACCATCAATCATACGCTATGAACCATAAGCAATAACCCAACCATTGACCATGGACCATCGACCAAAACAGAAATCCCGCCACGAGGACGGGATTTCACTCAAACAGACAAAGCAATCGAAGAGACCGAGTTTAGTATCTTTATAGAGTACCCTTCAGCAGTTAAGCATTAGGGGCTGCTTGTAAAATTTCATCGCTTACGCCGGCTGCATATTTAGAGAAATTATTGATGAATTGTTGTGCCAGATCTTTAGCCTTTGCATCATAGGCATTCGTATCAGCCCAGGTATTACGTGGGTTCAACATTTCTGAAGGCACGTTCGGACAAGTAACTGGCATCATCATACCAAATACCGGGTGTGCTTCAAATTGCACATGATCTAAATCACCATTCAGAGCTGCTGTAATCATAGCCCTGGTATAGCTGAGTTTCATTCTGCTACCAACACCATAAGATCCACCACTCCATCCGGTATTGATCATCCATACATTCACTTCATGTTCTCTCATTTTGTTACCCAACATCTCAGCATATTTACCGGGATGTAAAGGCAAGAAAGGTGCGCCAAAACATGCACTGAAAGTAGACTTAGGCTCGGTAACACCTGCTTCCGTTCCTGCAACTTTGGCTGTGTATCCACTGATAAATTGATACATTGCCTGTCCGGGCGTTAGTTTACTGATTGGAGGTAAAACACCATAGGCATCACAAGTCAGGAAGAAAATATTTTTTGGTAAGCCTCCAATGCTGGGTTCAGCAGCATTGCTGATAAAATGAAGCGGATAACTTACACGTGTATTTTCAGTAATCTTTTTACTCGCAAAATCAATTTTATTGCTGCCATTTTCAAAACCTACATTCTCCACCAATGCACCCGGACGAATAGCATGATAAATCTCCGGTTCTTTTTCTTCACTTAAGTCAATGGTCTTTGCATAACAACCGCCTTCAAAATTGAAAACGCTGTTGGCAGTCCAACCATGTTCATCATCACCAATCAGTTTGCGATTAGGATCTGCACTTAAGGTTGTTTTTCCGGTTCCGCTCAAACCAAAGAAAATAGCCACATCACCATCCTTACCCATATTGGCACTGCAATGCATGCTCAATACATTTTTCTGTTGGGGTAATACATAATTCAAGATGGTAAAAATGCCTTTCTTCATTTCACCGGTATAACCAGTGCCACCAATTAGGATGGTTTTGTGTGTAAATGAAACAACCGCAAAATTATGCTGACGTGTTCCATCCACCGCAGGATCAGCTTTGAAGCCAGGTGCCTGAATGATGTGCCATTCAGGTTGGAAATTGTCCAGTTCCTGTTCTGTTGGACGAAGGAACATGTTATAAGCAAATAAATTACTCCATGGATTTTCATTGATCACACGGATATTCATGCGATAAGCCGGATCAGCACAAGCATAAGCATCACGAACCCATAGTTCTTCTTTACCATTGAGGTATTGCATCATTTTTTCTTTCAACTGAAAAAAGTATCGCTCTTCAATGGCAATGTTGAAATTATTCCAATGAACAGTGTTTTCAGTGATACTGTCCTTCACAATGAATTTGTCCTGAGGAGAACGACCGGTAAACTCTCCGGTATTGATACAAAGAGCGCCTGTGTCATTCAGCGTTCCTTGGTTTCTCAATACGGCTTGCTCAGTCAATACTTCCGGACTTAATTGATAATGAAGCTGATGGGTACCGGTTAAACCTAATGCTGTGATTTGTTGCAGATTCAATTGGGTCATAGATTCAGTCATATACGAACAATCGTTAGTTAGTTGGGCAAAATTAACCGTTTAATCATTTCACCAATTCTTTTATGTAATATCTACACGTTATAGTTTATCAATCGTTTGCGGAAATCATTGTAGGATATTCAAAAAATCCAACAGACTCAGGTGAATTTTATGCTCTGATCATGAAAAAATTGAAGTTTTTATAAAAAATTCAGCGTAAAAGCGCAGATTCCTGCACACTTGTGCCTGACAGGAATTATTTTTACCAAAATTATTCAGATATGGGGGTTATAGCCGGAAAGGGATTGATTACAACTGCACATGTAGAAAAATTCAAATCTATTGTTGGGGACGCCTATGTGTTAGTAGATGAAGAAAATTTGAATCATTATGGGCACGATGAAACAGAAAGACTCTTGTTCCTACCGGAAGTGGTATTAAAACCTAGAACGGCCGAAGAAATTGCTGCCATCATGTCGATCTGTAACCAAGACCGTATTCCTGTAACTCCTAGAGGTGCAGGTACAGGTTTAAGTGGTGGTGCTTTGCCACATTTGGGTGGAGTACTATTATCGACAGAAAGAATGAACAGTATTCTATCGATCGATGAAAGAAATCTACAAGTCATCACTGAACCGGGTGTGATTACAGAAGTATTACAAAATGCTGTAAAAGAAAAGGGGTTATTCTACCCTCCCGATCCGAGTAGCAGAGGCAGTTGTTTTATCGGTGGAAATATCGCAGAAAACAGTGGCGGACCGAAAGCTGTAAAATATGGTGTAGTAAAAGACTATGTATTGAATCTTGAAGTGGTTTTACCCAACGGAGAAATCATTTGGACAGGAGCGAATGTTTTAAAAAATTCAACAGGTTATAATCTAACCCAGTTAATGGTAGGTAGTGAAGGCACGTTGGGAATTGTCACCAAAATTGTGTTGAAACTAATTCCTTTCCCAAAATATGATCTGCTGATGTTGGTACCATTCGCTTCTTTGGAAAAAGCAAGTGAAGCCGTAAGTGCTATATTCCGTGCGGGTTTTGTACCAAGTGCATTGGAATTGGTAGAGATAGATGCATTGAAGATTGTAAGTCAAATGGTAGATAGTACCGCTGTTCCTGTTGATGATTCTATTGCAGCACATCTCATCATTGAAGTAGATGGCAACAATATGGATGTATTGATGAGTGAGATGGAATCCATTGCAGAACTCTTGACGCAATTTGATGCAGGAGAAATATTCTTTGCAGATGACGCACAACAAAAAGCAGAACTCTGGAAACTACGTCGCCGTGTGGCAGAAGCGGTGAAAACCAGTGGTTATACCATTGAAGAAGACACGGTAGTACCTCGTGCTGAATTACCCGCACTAATCAAAGGAGTCAAAGAATTGGGTAAACAATATGGTTTCCATGCTGTTTGTTATGGACATGCCGGTGATGGTAATCTGCATATCAGAATCAATCACCCTACCATTAAGAATAGTCATGGTAACGAAGAAATGACGCAAGCATTAAGGGCGTTATTCGAATTGGTACAAAAATTAGGCGGAACCATTAGTGGTGAACATGGTATTGGTTTGATCCAGAAACCGTATCTATCTACTGTTTTCCGTGATGCCAATATGTATTTGATGAGAGAAATCAAAAAAGCATTTGATCCTAACAATATTTTAAATGCCGGAAAGATTTTTGACCTGAACTAGTAACGTATTTTTGATGAAACACCTGCAACTATGAAAAACAGTATACTGTTAACCTCTCTTTGTTTGTTGCTTTGCTTGTCTTCTATGGCACAAAACAATGAGGCAGATGAAAAGAAAGGAAAGTTTAAAAGAGAAAATACTTTTTTGGGTGCCGCCGTCAATCTTTCTTTGGGTAATCGCTTTTTTAATGTAGGTGTCAACCCGGAAATTGGATACAGTTTCAATAACTGGTTAGATGCTGGAGTAGCACTGAACGTGAATTATTTTTCACAAAATGCTTCTGATTTCAGCAATACACGTTTTCGGAATTTTAATTATGGGGCGGGTACTTTTCTGCGTATCTGGCCGGTGAATTTTTTACATGTCCAAGTACAACCGGAATATAACTGGATTAACTCCTCACAAAAGAATGTGATATCGGGACAAACATTTAAATACAACTATAGCGCAGAAAGTTTATTGGTAGGTATTGGTTATGGTTCCAGAATGGTTGGCTCTCAATATTCTTATGTAACATTGATGATTGATGTGTTACAAAATATCAATTCCCCTTATCGTGATCAGTTCAATGATCCATTACCGGTTTTCAGAGCAGGATTTGGTATGTATCTCAATCGAAAGAAGTAAGTGCTTCATCAACACTGTCGGCCACAATCAAACGTTTCCGCCAGTCTTCATATAGAAAACCTTCTGCGGTCATTTTTTCAATATGATCAATCAATGACTCATAATATCCTGCTGAATTCAGCAGGATAATTTTTTTATTGTGGATATTCAATGTATTCCAGGTAAGCATTTCAAACAATTCATCCAATGTACCGTTACCACCGGGCAATACAATCGCAGCATCGCATAATTCATACATCATTTTTTTTCGAATATGCATATCCTTCACCACATGTAATTCTGTAATACCCTCATGTTGATGTTCCCATTCCAATAACACTTCCGGTATCACACCAATGGCCTTTCCGCCATGTTCCATCACTGCATTGGCAATAGCACCCATCAATCCTTTATTACCACCGCCATAGATCAGTGTTACTTTCTTTTCAGCCATTAACCTGCCCAATCTCGAGGCATCTGCCACGAAAAGAGGGTTATTCCCATTTTTTGAACCGCAAAAAACTGCAACATGCTTTACCTGCATTGATTTGAATTTACGTCGCAATGTAAGCATGAATATGTTTGCAGAATATTAGAGGATGTATTTTATTTATGAATTTTAAAAACTAAAACCTGCAATAAAACGCAAACAACCCCTATCTTTATCGGGAACGATCGTATTAACGCCATAAACCCTTTGGATATGTCTCCACTCCTGTTGTTCTCCTTTGTGATCATTTACTTTTTAATCTTATTGGTAGTTGCCTGGTATACCGGAAGAAACAGTAACAACGATTCTTTCTTTATCGGTAACAGAAATAGTAACTGGATGCTGGTGGCATTTGGTATGATCGGCACTTCATTGAGTGGTGTCACTTTTGTAAGTGTGCCGGGAGCTGTTGCCAAAGAATCATTTGCGTACATGCAAATTACATTGGGATACCTGATTGGTTATATGGTAATTGCATTTGTATTATTACCTCTGTATTATAAATTGAACCTCACTTCCATCTACAACTATCTAAGCTCTCGCTTGGGAGTGAACTCCTATAAAACGGGCTCATCCTTTTTTATCTTATCCCGAACACTGGGTGCCACTGCACGTCTTTATTTGGTGGTGCGTATTTTACAAGATGCAATCCTGGAAAGTTTTCATGTGCCTTTCTGGGCAACCACACTCATCATTCTGGCGATGATCTTATTGTATACGTATGAAGGAGGTGTAAAAACAATCGTATGGACCGATACATTACAGACTTCCTGTATGTTAATTGGACTAGTGATTTGCGTGGTGTATATTTTGAGTCAGCTGGATATGGGTATCTCTGAAAGCTTTGCTGCCATGGGTGATAAAGGATATTCCAAAATATTCTTTACTGAACCTGAAAGCCGTTTCTTTTTCCTGAAACAAATTCTTGCAGGTGCTTTTGTAACCATCACCATGACAGGAATGGATCAGGAGATGATGCAAAAAAACATTTCTGTGAAGACTTTGAAAGACTCACAAAAGAATGTAGTGACTTTAGGATTTATCATGTTGGCGGTAATCGGTTTGTTCTTATTCCTAGGTGGACTCTTACACTTGTATGCCGATGCACAAGGAATAGCTGCAACAGGCGATAAACTCTTCCCTACGATTGCACTCAACCATATGCCAAGTTTGGTATCTGTGATATTCATCATCGCCCTGATCTCCGCATTATTCCCGAGTGCCGATGGGGCCATTACAGCATTGACCTCATCATTTTGTATTGATATCATTGGTTTACAAAGAAGAGATGACTGGACAGACGCACAAAAGAAAAAAATCAGACAAAGAGTACACCTCGTATTTGCCGGAATATTCTTGTTATTTGTAATGGTGTATAAATGGATCGATAGCAGCAGTATGATCGGTGTTATATTGAAAGTGGCTGCTTATACTTATGGACCATTATTAGGTCTTTTTACTTTTGGTATTTTATTGAAACGTTCAGTAAATGATACACTGGTTCCCATCGTTTGTATTGCCTCGCCATTGATCTGTCTGATGTTGGATAAATTCCAAAAACAAATATTCGGCTCCTTCGAAATTGGATTGGAACTCCTGATTATCAATGGAGCTATTACTTTCTCAGGATTGATGCTGATTTCGAAGAAAAAAAATTTACACAATTAGCTTTTCTGAACTACGACAAATTCACATACTATTTTTTTACTTGTAAATTGATGATATAGACAACTGAATCTCTAATTCGTCAGGAATATCTGATACTTCTATTGTTGATAAGATCGTTTCTGTTATTTCACTAATAACAATAATTCGATTAGCCTGATTATTCACTGCTTTTTCAAAGATATTTCTTGCCAATCGTGCATTTCCAAAAGATTCATCTTTATGTTTGGAGAGAATATTAAATATTCCAAATATTTTTTCTTTAGCAGTGTCTGTTACATGAAAACTAGCATCTTGGCACAGCTTAAGAAAAATATTTTTTAACTCTTCAGGAGAATAATCTTCAAAAAAAAGATATTTATTAAATCTCGATTTTAATCCAGGATTTGCTGAAAGAAACGCCTTCATTTTTTCAGTATAACCCGCTACAATAACAATAAGATTATTTCTATTATCTTCCATTAGTTTCAATAAAGTATCAATTGCTTCTGCTCCAAAATCACCACTATCACTTTTCAAAGTATAAGCTTCATCAATAAATAAAACCCCTCCTAATGCCCTATTAACAACTTCATGAACTTTTAAAGCAGTTTGACCTACATAACCTGCTACTAAACCAGCTCTATCTGTTTCCACTAAATGTCCTTTATTTATGACATTCAACTCTTTGTAAATTTCTGCTAAAAGTCTTGCTATCATAGTTTTCCCTGTTCCGGGATTTCCATAAAAAACTAGATGTTTTGTAGTAGGCGTAACCGACAACCCTTTAGCTTCCCTTAATTGTTGAACTTTGAGAAAGTTAATCATTTCAAGAACATCTCTCTTCACATTATTTAATCCGATTAAGTTATCTAGCTCAGCCATTAATTCATCAAAAGAACGAGGGCTTGTTTCTTCATTTTTTGGGGAACCAAACGAAATACTTGAAACTTCAACTGTATCATTTTCTAATGGATATAATAAACTTTTTAATTTTTCAAGCGCTTCAACTTCAGCTTCATTCACAGTCCCGTCAGCTTTTACAAAGGCATTAGCAAATCGGAAATACATAGTTCTTGCACTTTGTCCAAAGTCAGTTCCGTAAGCATTATCGTAGATATCCAAATATTCTACTGCAATTGGCACCTTAATCTCTCCAAACAAATGACGATTTTCTTCAAAATTATCTTTGTAAATATGTAAAAGCTTTTCTGATGGTAAAGCTGCGACGTTAGAATCTTCTACATCGAATATATTTTTTATATCACGAAAAAAGTCAACTTCATCTATAGAAAAATGATTGTCAATATTTGATAATGCCATAGAAAGAGTATAAAAACCTACCCAAATGATATGTTTCCCGTCAGGCATATCATCATTGGTTTCCCATGTTGACCATTGCACAGTTTCTATTGGTGAAACAAACTGTTCAAAAGTATCTTTAATATACCTTTTTAAAGCTGATGATTGTGAATGAAAACTCATTATAGATTTTTTTTAGAGTTGTAATCTGAAATAAAAACTCATTTCTTCAATTCTTCTATTTTTATTCTCGCGTCATTAAAAGCATTTTCAATGACTTCACCGTCTTTAATAAAAATCGTTGCGTCAGATCCATACTTTTCAAGTCTTAAATACCAGCTAACCTTATTTTTACTTACATAATAGCCAACTTGAAATCCATCAAGCGTAGAAAATTTATTTTCTAAATAGTCTGGGTTAAGTAAAACATCTTTATCAACTTCACTTTTTAAAGCTTTTAAAGCATTAATAATATCAATTAAATCGGTATAGTCGATAGATGCAGTACTGCTACTATATTTTCCTTGACTTTCGATTTGATAAAAAAATTTTATCTCAGTACCACTTATAATCTTTCTTATTCTTGTTTCAGCTACCGAACCATAAGACAATTTTAAGTCAGGTAATTTATAATCAATAAACTTAACTATTACACCAGTTTTAGATGCCAATACATCCATTTTAGTTTCAGTCTTTTGTGAATCCTTTTTCACATCCTGAGAAAAGGAGGTATATAAGAAACTACATGATATCAAAGCAAAAGCTATTTTAAGCAACATCTTTCATATTTTATTTATGAATATTTTATTATCTATATGCAATATAGATAACTATTGGAATATATATAAAATATTTATAAATCATTTCAAATCAATAAATTATCTTCATGATTAGACAAGTAATTATATGAGATTTAAAAAATCGCAAAAGACACTATTATCATTGGATATAATTTGCCGCAATTCAAGTAATCAATATGTAGAGAAAATAATTTTTCATACACATTGATAAATCGTAAATCATAGTCAGTTTCACAAATAATTTTAAAATTTTTTATTACCTACTCACTAAAACCATGGACTATGAACCATTAGCCATGAACCACCACCTATCCCTATCTTTGCCCCATGTCTACCCCCCTGATCGTTTCCCCTGAGGCAGAAGCCTATGCACAGCTATTTACCTCGGCTGATGATGCGTTGTTGACCGAGATTGAGGAGTATACAAAAGCCCATCACCCCCATGCCCATATGCTGAGTGGACAGGTTCAGGGAAAATTCCTTGCTTTCCTAAGTACTATTCTACGTCCAAAATACGTTTTAGAAATAGGAACTTTTACCGGATACAGTGCGCTTTGTCTGGTAGAAGGTCTACAGAACGATGGAGAACTTCATACCATCGAATGCAGGGAGGAAGATGCCCAAATAGCCCGGAACTATTTTAGCAAAAGCTACAGAAAGGATCAAATACATTTGCACATCGGAAATGCGGGGGAAATCATTCCTACGCTGAATCATCCATGGGATCTGGTTTTCATTGATGCGGATAAGACGGGGTATATAGGCTACTATGAACAATTGATTCCACGTATAGCCGAAAATGGTATCATTCTTGCAGACAATGTGCTGTTTCACGGACAGGTATTGGAAGACCCTATTAGTGGAAAGAATGCCAAAGCCATACATGCATTCAATGAACATGTGAAACAAGACCCTAGAACTGAACAGGTTTTACTCACCATCAGAGACGGATTACTGATGGTAAAAAAGAAAACGACATGAAAAAAATCTTCTTATTGATCACACTACTCAACGCTGCACTGATAACTTCAGTTGCACAGAGTAACAGTGTGAAAGAAAGAACAGAAGCTTATATCAATAGCTATAAAGACCTTGCCATTCAGGAAATGATACGCACAGGCGTACCTGCTTCCATCAAGTTGGCGCAAGGTATTCTGGAATCACAGTTTGGAGAAAGCACACTGGCAAAAAATGCCAATAATCATTTCGGTATAAAATGTAAAACTGAATGGACCGGAGATAAAATATTCCAGGATGATGATGCAAAAGGAGAATGTTTCCGTGTATATAAATCACCGGAAGAATCTTACCGCGATCATTCTGATTTTTTAAAGACACGTCCACACTATTCTTTCCTCTTTAAATTAGAACTAACCGATATTACAGGTTGGGCATACGGATTAAAAAGAGCAGGTTATGCCACGAATAAAACCTATCCTGAAAAATTATTACGCGTCATTGAAGACTATCATTTGAATCAATATACGATTCAGGGCATTGCTATGATGGAAAATAAAACTGCTCCCATTACAGTATCAGTACAAAATACAACGGCCCCCCATGTAACTACAGAGCAAGTATCTGTACCTGCCATCAAAAATGAAGCTGCCATTAAAAATGATACCCAAAAAACAGCTGTAGTAAAAGAGGAAACAGATGCCCCGCAAACAGAGCTTCAAACAGCTAATACAAGTGTTAAAAAAATAAAACCAACAGAAGAGACAGATAAAAAAACAAGCACTGTTGCTGAAGAAAAGAAAATAGTTGCTTATCCGGAAGGCGTATTTACCATCAATCATACAAAAGCTGTACATGCTAAAGAGGGCACTTCTTTGTTAGCATTGGCACATCAATATGATATTAGCTTAAGCAAACTTTTTGAGTTCAATGAATTATCTGAGATCGACATACTCGATATCGATCGGGTACTCTTCATTGAGAAAAAACAAAAAAGAGGTGCTTCTGATTTTCATGAAGTAACCGCGGGTGAAAACTTACATGATGTTTGTCAGAAAGAAGGTATTAGAATGGAGAGTTTATTAGAGTATAATAAGTTAAAGAAAGACAGTCAGCTTTCTGCCGGACAAAAATTATTTTTACGCTCCCCTACTGAGATCAATAAAGGAACAAAAAAGAAATCTACAAAATAATAGATCCATGCAGGTAATCAAAGTTCATGACAAAGAATTCATTCCCTATTTACCGGAAACATTGATCCATAAAAAGATCAAAGAACTGGCAGCTCAATTAGATAAAGATTATCAGGGTAAAAAACCTTTGTTCATTTCTATCTTGAATGGATCGTTCATGTTTTCTGCTGATTTGTTCAAAGAGTTATCGATTGAAGCTGAAATTTGCTTTATTAAATTGGCTTCATACAAGGGTACCAAATCTACCGGACATGTTATTACTGCCATTGGATTAGATACAGAGATCAATAACCGACATGTTGTAATATTGGAAGACATTATTGATACCGGTAAAACACTCAGTGAATTTCTGCCGCAACTTGTCAATCAACAACCACTCTCTTTAAAAGTGGCGGTACTACTACATAAGCCCGATGCCATGAAGTATCCGGTACAGATTGATTATTGCTGTTTTACCATCCCCAACCGTTTTGTACTTGGCTACGGACTGGATTATGATGGTTTGGGTAGGAATATTCGAGAAATCTATCAGCTCAAAGACGAAGCATAACAAGGCTTTAACGCCTTATACATACAGAGTAGCAGCATTTTTACGTTAACTTGTTATGTAAACCCCTGCCAAATGCGCTCATTCATTTGGATATTGCTATTGCTATCGCTGACCCATGCTGCACACGCTCAATATTATTTACGCGGTGAGATCAGAAATGAGCAAGGTGTTTTATTGAGTGGTGTCAAAATAAAAATCAGTTCCAAACCCAGTCTCATTTTTTTTTCGGGAGGAAGTGGATCCTTTGGTATCCCGATACCTTCTGTGAAAGATAGTATCCACTTAAGCTTTGAAGGCTATGATCCATTAAGTATATATGTTGACAGCCGACAGTTTCAACTACTACAGATGAAATCAAGTTCGGGCACTTCGAAAGTGTATAAAAACTATAAAACTTCTATTGTAAAAAATTTCTCTACAGGCGCTGTCATCAATAGTCTGGGTTTGGGAGAAAGTTATACCAGCATCATCGAGAATGAGTTGATGAAAACTAAAACATTTCCTGAAACAGGATTTTCTTTGAATATCGACAATGCCTCTTACAGCAATATCAGAAGATTCATCAATAATGGAATGATGATTCCACAAGATGCAGTACGTATTGAAGAAATGCTGAACTATTTCAGTTTACCACTTCCACCCAATAGCCTACAGACAGAAAAAAGATTTTCATATGCGTATGAACATAGTAGTTGTCCATGGAACCCTCAACACCAACTATTGTTCTTACAATTACAAGCACCTACCATTCCACTCCATGAAGTCCCGCCTTCCAATCTGGTTTTTCTAATTGATATTTCCGGCTCGATGGATAAGCCCAATCGATTGCCCTTATTACAATCCGGATTTCGTTTACTCATTAATAATCTGAGACCTATCGACACTGTTTCTATTATTACATATGGTGGCGGCGTAGCGATGGTATTGGCACCTACGGGTGGACAACATAAAGATCTGATCAAAAAAGTCATTGATTCCTTATCTGCCGGAGGTGATACACCAGGCGCTGGAGCCATTCAGTTGGCTTATGAAACTGCGAAGAAAAATTTTATCAAAGGGGGAAACAATAGGGTGATACTGGCGACTGATGGAGATTTCAATGTGGGACAATCATCAGAAAAGGAACTGGAAGAACTCATTACGCGTTATCAAATGAGTGGTATATATCTTACCTGCTTAGGTGTAGGAATGGGTAATTACAAAGACAGCAAATTGGAAACATTATCTAAAAAAGGCAATGGTAATTTTGCATATATCGATCAAATCAGAGAGGCAGAAAAAGTATTGGTAACAGAGTTTACCAAAAATATTTTTACTGTTGCCAATGATGCATCCATTACACTTCAATTCAATCCGGAAACTGTTGCAGCATATCGGCTGGTAGGATTTGACAATAAAAAAACTGCATTAGAAGATAGCAGTAGTACATTAGAAGGGGGAGAAATAGGCAGCGGACACGCCATCATGGCGATTGCTGAAATCATTCCTGCAAAAGACAGCAGTACTTCCGCGAATTCACCTTTAGCGGAAGTAATACTACGTTTTAAAGATCCTTTCAGTGGTAATCAAAAAGAACAATATTTTACAGCACCGTATCGCGGACGAAAAATTGAACAAACAGATAGTATCTATCGTTTTGCCGCCGCTGTTGCAATGTTTGGCAATATTTTACGAAAATCAAAGTTCACGCAGGGATTCCAGTTGGAAGATGTGGCTTTATTCAGTAAACATACTGTCTCACCCAACAATATCCTCCAACAGGAATTTCAACATCTGCTGGAGAAAGCCATGCAACTTTACAACCCATCAAAGAAAAAAAGAAAATCAGACTAACTGAATGCTTCTTTTACACGATCAAAAAAACTCTTATCGCTCTTCGTAGGTTGAGGTTTAAAATTAGGACTATGACTTAGTTTCTCCAATATCTGTTTCTCTTCATCGCTCACTTGCTGTGGTGTCCAAACATTGACATAAATCAATTGATCTCCTTTATTGTACCCTTGTACTTCCGGAAATCCTTTGCCTTTGAGTCTAAATATTTTACCACTCTGTGTACCAGCAGGAATTTTAATTTTTGCTCTCCCATCAATGGTAGGCACTTCTACTTGTGTTCCGAAAACAGCATCCGGAAAAGAGATATGAAGGTCATAAGCAACATTCAATCCGTCGCGCTGTAATTCAGGATGTGTTTCTTCTTCAATTTGAATGATTAAATCTCCTGCAAATCCACCGCGCTCTCCTGCATTTCCTTTTCCACTCATACTTAACTGCATTCCTTCAGAAACACCTGCCGGAATATCAATGCCAATAGTTTCTTCTCCATACATTCTACCCTCTCCTTTACAAGCACCACATTTAGCAGTTACAGTGGAACCTTCACCATTACAAGTTGGACAGGTAGTTACGGTTTGCATTTGTCCAAGAAAAGTATTGGTCACTCTTCTCACTTGTCCGCTACCACCACAGGTTCCACAATTCTGAACACTATTTTTATCTTTTGCACCATTACCGCCACAGGTATTGCACAAGACATGTTTTTTCACTTTTACATTCTTGGTGACTCCTTTCGCAATTTCTTCAAAATTCAATTTCAGTTTGATGCGCAGGTTGCTTCCTCTTTGTCCACGGGCTCTTCCACCACCACCACTACTTCTTCTTCCGCCGCCACCAAAGAAACTTCCGAACATATCATCACCGAAAATATCTCCAAACTGGCTGAAGATATCATCCATATTACTATAACCACCTGCACCACCGCCGGTACCCGGACCAAAAGCTGCATGTCCATATCGGTCATATTTGGCTTTCTTATCCGCATCACTCAGCACTTCATAGGCTTCGGCAGCTTCCTTAAATTTTTCTTCTGCCTCTTTATCATTCGGGTTACGATCAGGATGGTATTGCATAGCTACCTTACGATAAGCTTTTTTAATCTCATCGGCAGAAGCTGATTTGCCCACACCCAATATTTCGTAAAAATCTCTTTTAGCCATTTTGATCTTTGATTTTTTGATGTTTGATTTTTTGATTTGTTTTTCTTGACCTAACTAATTGAATCGAAAAATCAAGAAATCAAAAATTCAAACTTTATTTCCCTACCACCACTTTTGCAAAACGAATGATCTTATCATTGAGGTAGTATCCTTTCATGACTTCATCCAGTACTTTTCCTTTTAACTCTTCAGTGGGAGCCGGAATTTCTGTGATGGCTTCGTGTTTCTCTACATCAAACTCTGCATGGATACTTTCCATGGCTTTCACTCCTTTTGATTGAAGGTTAGAACGAAGTTTATTAAAGACCAATTGAATGCCTTCTTTTTGTACGGCAATATCATCATTGCTTTGCAATTGTTTCTCTGCACGATCACAATCATCCAACACATCCAGCAATGAAACAATCACATCTTTCCCAGCTGTTTGAATCAATTCAATACGCTCTTTGGCAGTACGACGTCTGAAATTATCGAACTCAGCCATGAGACGGAGGTATTTATCCTTCTGCTCTTGTAACTCAGCCTGCAGTTTTTCCAACTGATTTTCCTCTGCTACCGGCTCATTCAAATGAGAAGTACCAGCTGCATTCTCATCCGCATTGATATCAATATTGGCTTGTGTTTCTTCGTTCACGGGTGTCTGTGTTGTTGCCTGCTCTTCCATAATTATTTTGTTGAATACTTTTCGGGGCAAGACTGTCAAAAATTTTGCCGATGCAAAGAAACGGGAAAAATTGACAGTCTGCCTGATAAATCAAGGCTTCCTGTCAGTCAAATGCCCTGTTTTTCAGGTTTTTAGCTGCCAAAGAACAGGGCTTGGAGGGTGTGGATTATCTTCGCGGCATGACGAAAGTATATCTTAGAAAAAAAATCGCCCAGCGTATTGCCAACGGGCACCCTTGGATATTTGGAAATGAGGTAGAGAGGGTAACCGGACCTGTTGAAGCCGGAGAGATTGTGGATGTCTATTATGCAGATGGGAAATACGCCGGCAGAGGATATGCAAACCCAAAATCGCAGATCATGGTCAGGCTGCTCACCCGCAAACAGGAAGAGATCAATGACCAGTTTTTTCATGACCGTATTGCCAATGCTTGGCAGTACCGACAAAAAATCGGGTATACAGAAAATTGCCGTTTGATTTTTGGAGAAGCCGATCAAATGCCTGCACTCATCATCGATAAATTCAATGACTATTTTGTTTTACAAACCTTGTCATATGGAATGGATCAATGGAAACCTGCCATTGTAAAAGCGCTGGAATCTATATTCTCCCCAAAAGGCATCTATGAAAGAAATGATGTACCCGTTCGTGAACTGGAGGGATTAACACAGCAGAAAGGATTTTTATCTGCATCATTCGATACCAATATCATCATCCAAGAAAATGGATTAAAGTTTCATGTAGATATTGAGAACGGACAAAAAACAGGTTACTTCTTAGATCAACAAGATAACAGAAGAGCCATTCAGCATATTGTAAAAGGTGCAGAAGTATTAGGTGCTTTCACCTATACCGGCACTTTTGAAATTCATGCCGCACATTACGGAGCAAAATCTGTTTTAGGTTTGGATATTTCTGAAAATGCAGTGACTCAAGCTAATAGAAATGCAGCACTCAACGGACTTGAAAACATTTGCAAGTTTGAAGCCATGAATGCATTTGATGTATTGAAACAATGGGGTAAGGATGGCAGACAATATGATGTGGTAATGTTAGACCCACCTGCCTTTACCAAGAGCAGGGAAAATATTCAAAAAGCCATTACAGGTTATAAAGAGATCAACCTCAGAGGTATGAAACTGATTCGCAATGGAGGATTTTTAGTGACTTCCAGTTGTACCAATCTCGTTCAACCCGAACTGTTTTTACAGACCATCGAAATGGCCGCGAAAGATGCCCGTAAAAAGATTAGACAGGTTACATTCCAAGCACAAGCCAGTGATCATCCGATCATTTGGGGGTTGGAGAACACCAACTATTTGAAATTTTTGATTGTGGAGGTTACGGATAGATAGAGAGAATGTCGGATGTCTGATTTATAAAAAACTCTGTGGTTTATTTTACCACAGAGTTTTCACTTTTCACTTTTCACCTCTCCCCCCACTCAGGCCATCTGC
Organism: Sediminibacterium sp.; assembly: GCF_051861365.1. NCBI lineage: Bacteria > Pseudomonadati > Bacteroidota > Chitinophagia > Chitinophagales > Chitinophagaceae > Sediminibacterium > Sediminibacterium sp. Next base: position 62,655 of record NZ_JBHYCW010000010.1, read on the forward strand.
CCGGTGTGTAAGGTGCTTTATTCAGGTCCAGTTCTTTTTCCAATGCTGTTATGGCCGTATCAAGTTTACGCATGGCTGTAAGCACAGCGGTTAATCCTTTAGAAGCAATTGCATAATCTTTTTTAAATGTTTCTGTAATCACAGACGTAGAATTCCAAATACCCCCCTCAACATCACCTATTCTTCCATTGATAGATGGAGCGGTTTCAAATTCTCTTCTTGCAACTGATTGATCACCATTGAGCTGAATACCAATCGTATTCAATTCTTGCGTCAATGCATACGCTCTTTCCAGTATTGATTTTGGCGCTGCTAACATATCATTCGTAGCAGTATTGATATTGTTCAATCGATTACGCATATTATTAAAGAGATCTGACGTAGCACTTGCAGCTTTTCTGAGTGCAGCAACTTGTTTATAGAACTTCACATTCTCTTCCATATTCACCGGTAAGCTGCTTTGCTGTAACAATTTGCAAGTGAAGCTTACCGGACTTGTAAGTTCAGTGAGTTTGCCGTCTTCATACTTTGATAATGAAACAGTGTATTCTCCCGGCATAGCCAGATGTCCCTTTTCTTCTCCCCCAAATAATTGATCAGGAGCAAGTGTTACTCTACCCAGTACAGGTGCCGGTGTAGCGTAACGGAAATCCCAAACAATTTTTTGTAACCCTTTTTTCGCCGGTGCTTTTAAATGACGAACCACATCTCCGGCTTTATCTCGAATCGTAAATAACAAATAGGGTTCAGGTTGATTGTCTTCCATTCGTAAACTATCCATGGATGGATAATATATTTTCTCTCCCTTCTCTCCTTTCGCCTTTTCTTGTTCCAATCGAAGATCACGTAACTTTTTACTGTCTTCTTTTACGTAGTAAGTAAATACTGCACCTACAGAGGGATTGGGTGTACTGAAATAACTACTACCCAAATGTCCCTTATCACGTAAGCCTAATGGATATCTTTCAATGAACATCAAGCTTTCTTTCACAGGGAAAATCACAGCGTCTTTATTGAGTGTTTCTTTTTTGAAATTTCTCAATACACTATAATCATCCAAAATATAAAACCCACGACCAAATGTTGCAATCACCAGGTCATTCTCTCGACGCTGAATTTCCATATCACGTACAGCCGCTACCGGTAAGCCGCCTTTTAATTGCGTCCATTCTTGTCCGCCATTATTTGAGAAGAATACACCAAATTCAGTTCCTACAAATAACAGATCGCGATCAACATGATCTTCTGCAATGGTATATACACTTCCTCTTTGTGGCAAATTCGATTGAATGGGTTTCCATGTCTTACCTGCATCGGTCGTCTTGAGTACATAAGGTTTAAAATCACCATTACGATGCTGATTGAAACAAACATATGCCGTATTCACATCATGCAATGATGCGATGATCTGGTGTACATAACTCATCGGTGGTACACCCGGAAGATTATCAAATTTTGTCCAATTGGCACCACCATCTGTCGTCAGTTGAATCAAGCCATCATCAGTACCCACCCAGATCATATTCTGATTCAATTTGGATTCTGCAACAGTCGTGAGCTGTCCGTATATATCTGTACTACCGTTTTTTGCGATGGCATCTACCGACCATACTTTGCCCATCACTTCAAATTTATTTCTATCTACCTGACGTGTAAGATCAGGACTGATCACTTTCCAGCTATTGCCTCTATCATCTGTTCTGAATAATTTATTGGCTCCAAAGTATAAGCGAGCATTGTCGTGCTGACTAATGAGTAATGGTGCATCCCAATTCCAACGATACGCAGGTTCATTCTCTCCTTCCGATGGTTTGATGGAAAGATATTCTCCACTTTTACGATCAAAACGAACGAGTCCACCATATTGACTTTGGGCATAGATGATATCAGGATTGGATTGATCTACCTGTGTTTCAAAACCATCACCAATAGACGTGATATACCAATCTGCATTTACAATACCATTTGCAGATGTGGTGCGACTGGGTCCACCTAAACTCAAATTATCTTGTGTACCGCCATGTACACTATAAAATGGATATGCATTATCAGTAGCTACTTTATAAAACTGTGTAACCGGTAAATTTGATTTGAAATCCCAACTCTTCGCAAAATCCCAGGTTTCATAAATACCCCCATCACAACCTACCATCAAATGATCGGTATCAGTAGGATCGATCCAGATAGCATGGTTATCGATATGTTTATTGATTTCTCCGAGATTGTATACAGATTTACCTGCATCATCACTCACTTTATAATATACGTCTGTAATAAAAATGCGATTTACATCCACAGGATCGCAAGTAATTTCTTGATAGTAATTACCTGAAGTTGCATAACCACTTCTTTTTTCCCAACTCACACCTTTATCTCTTGATAAATAAATACCGCCTTTGTTGTCTTTTGCTTCTATAACAGTATACAATACATCCGGATTCACAGGACTGATCGCCAATCCGATTCTCCCCAGTTCTCCACCCGGAAATCCACCTTCCATTTTTTTCCAGGTAGTACCACCATCTGTTGTTTTATAGAGTGCTGATTCAGGTCCACCACCGATATACGTGAACACTTTTCTCATTCGCTGATGAAAAGCAGCATACAACACATTCGGATTACGAGGATCCATTACCAAATCATTACAACCGGTATAAGCACTGATTGATTTGATGAGGTTCCATGTTTGTCCGCCATCCACTGATTTATACACACCGCGATCTCCTCCTTCATTCCAAACCGGTCCATAAGCGGCCACATAAATGATGTTGGAATTCGTAGGATCTACAATGATTTCAGCAATATGCTCAGCGTTTTTCAAACCCATATTTTTCCAGGTCTTACCGCCATCTTCAGACTTATAAACGCCATCGCCATAAGAAACGGAGCGCTGGTTATTATTTTCTCCTGAACCCACCCACACCACATTACTATTATTAGGATCAATGGTAACACAACCAATAGAATAAGATCCTTGTGCATCAAATACAGGTTGAAAAGTAACACCGTGATTGGTTGTTTTCCAAACACCGCCGGCTGCCGTAGCAACATAATACTCACTGGTATTGGCAGGATTTACAGCAAAATCAGCAATTCGTCCGGAAGTCACTGCCGGACCGATGGATCTGAATTTTAGATTGGAAAAGGTTCCTGCATTCCACTCCACTCCTGAAGTTTTGTTTTGTGCAAATGCAGATAAGAACAGAAAATAAGTAAGCGATAGCAGTACGCTACGTAGCAGCATTTTCATATGGCTTTGGTATTAATAAAAAAATAACCCGTAGGTTAAGATTAAATATAAGGAAAATAAAAAGAGAAGCCCGAAGTGGTTATTTCACCACTTGAAAACGTCCGGATTCAATAATGCGATTGCTTTGGTCTCTTAGTTGATAGATATACAGTCCACGATAGTACTGATCATCCAAAGACACCGTGATTTTTGACTCATTGATCCTCAGCTCGGTCATACGCTTTCCTAGAAAATTGGTGATCAATAAAGTATAGGTTCTATCAACAGTTTTGTCAAACTCAAAATTAATGACAGTAGTAGCGGGGTTGGGATAGAAACGGGTAACTTTTGAAGCGGTTTCTCCGAAAGGAATTTCGTTGTTGGTATAGGAAACTGTGTCGGGAGCATAACTGCTTCCGAGGATCATACAAATCAATAAGATGACTGTGTAACGATTTCCCATAGGTTAATAATACTCTAAAATAGTCAAAGACGTCGATTTATGCAAAAACCTACGTTAAAATGACCCCGGAAATACAAAATCCGCTGTCTGGAAGCTACTTTTTTAAGCTAAACTTCATAGACAGCGGACTTATCAACAGATCAAAACAGCTTAATTCAGACTATTGAGTGTTTGCTGGATGGCTTCGAAATTGGGAAGATCACCAGGGGTTGGACATACTTCTGCATAGCGAACCACTCCTTCTTTATCAATCACAAATGCCGCACGTTTGCTTACACCTAGCATATCAAAAGCAGGGAAAGTTTCATAAAGCACACCATAAGCACTCGCAGCTTCTTTGTTGAAATCACTCAGCAACCGGAAATTCAATTTTTGCTCATCACGGAATTTACCCAAAGAGAACAATGAATCCACTGATATACCAAATACAATGGCGTTGGTATTGTTATAAAGAGCGATATTATCCCTTACATTACAAAGTTCCGCTGTACACACACCGGTGAATGCTAACGGGAAAAACAGCACGACTACATTTTTTCCTTTCTGATCAGCCAGTGATACTTTGTTTTTATCGGTATCAAAAAGAGAGAACTGAGGTGCTACTGCACCAGCCTGAATACTCATAAGTTGTATTTTATTGATGATGATTAGATAAATAGACAAACAAGATTCAAAGATAAAAGTTGCAAGACAAATAAACCGTTATTATAATTGCATCTCCGGTACATGATCAGGTACGATAAGTTTTCCGGCTGTTTTAGCGATGATTTCCTCAACGGTAACACCCGGCGCTCTTTCCAATAAGACAAATCCCTCCCCTGTGATATCCAGTACTGCCAGTTCTGTCACTACTTTTTTAACACAACCCACACCCGTTAAAGGAAGTGAACAAGCAGGAAGTAGTTTACTTTCTCCTTTCGGATTGGTATGCATCATGGCAACAATGATATTCCTGGCACTGGCGACCAGATCCATGGCTCCACCCATTCCTTTCACCATTTTACCGGGTATTTTCCAATTGGCGATATCGCCTTTCTCACTCACTTCCATGGCACCCAATACTGTTAAATCAATTTTGCCTGCACGTATCATTCCAAAACTTTCTGCACTATCAAAAAATGCACCGCCGGGTATCACGGTTACTGTTTCTTTACCGGCATTGATCAGATCTGCATCTACTTGATCATCTGTGGGATAAGGTCCCATGCCAAGAATACCATTCTCACTCTGAAAAATCACTGTCATTCCCTCGGGTATAAAATTGGATACCAAGGTAGGAATACCGATCCCCAAATTCACATACATACCATCCCGCAATTCTTGCGCGATTCTTTTCGCAATTCCGAATTTATCTAAAGCCATAGGAGATTTTTTTTGTGAAACGTGAAAAGTGAAAGGTGAAAAGAAGAAATTATCTTTTACAACCGTTTCACTTTTCACCTTTCACTTTTCACTTAATTTAACTGTTTTTCTTTCTACTCGCTTCTCATATCCCTTGCCTTCAAAGATGCGATGCACGTATACACCTCCAACATGAATTTCATCAGGATCTAATTCTCCGGGTTGAACGAGCTGTTCTACTTCTGCAATGGTGATGTTTCCTGCTTTTGCCATGGAAGTAGAAAAATTTCTGGTCGTTTTTCTGAATACCAGATTTCCTAAAGTATCGCCCTTCCATGCTTTCACAATGGCGAAATCTGCATGTAATGCCATTTCCATGAGATGCGGCTTCCCGTTGAATACACGTACTTCTTTTCCTTCTGCGATCTCCGTTCCATAGCCTGCGGGTGTAAAAAATGCAGGGATACCCATTCCCGCCATCTGAATACGTGTTGCCAAAGTGCCTTGTGGAATCAGATCAACTTCCAATTCTCCACTTAAGAGCTGTCTCTCAAACTCTGCATTCTCTCCCACATAACTACTCATCATTTTTTTGATCTGTCGGGTCTTCAAGAGTAAACCCAGACCAAAATCATCCACACCTGCATTATTGGAAATACAAGTAAGGTCTTTCACACCTTTTTTTACCAATGCAGCAATGGTATTTTCAGGGATCCCATTCAATCCAAATCCGCCCAGCATCAGCGTTGCTCCATCATGTATATCTTGTATCGCTGCTTCTGCACTTGCAAATACTTTATTCATAGCTTGCAATATTAAAGTTTGTTTCTTTTACCACTGTAGCGTTCAATACGCTCACGATTTGACTTGGAATCAATTGAATCAATGATCTCTTTCATTAAGATTGGATGCGCTTCATAATACCGATAACTCTCAAAAAAACGATCCTTGCTTATTTTATGAATACGAAAAACGGTTTCATACAGCTTCACATCTTCTTTATTTTTTGTTGCATTGGTATCAGCAACTAACTTTCTAATAAAAACTTCGTCTGCCTTCATCATATCCCACATGATCACCTGCATGCTATCCATGGGAATAATACGACCATCAACATCATTTGAGCATCCGATGATAGTACCCATTAAACAACAAAGCAATAATTTCTTCATCATCTCAACTCCTCTTTATATTTTGCCGCATTGATCACATCCAACTCACTCAATAGTTCTACAGCTTTTGCTTTTTCTACTGATGGTGCTTTTTTAAAGATACCTACCAATTCCTGATACTTCCCCTGCATAAAAAACTGTTGGATCATGGTATTCGGATTCTCTTTGCCAAAAGACTGCAATTGAATCAATGCATCTAAAATACCTTTTCTAGCCTCGGCTTCTTTATCATACAAATTATCCAACCCATTTCTATAATAACCATAAATCACATCATGTATTCTGTTATAGCGAGTATTAATTAAGTTTTCATTCAACCAATATCGGTTGCGCAATCCATCAAAAATTCTCCATCCGGAAATACCCCTTCCCTCCGGTGCATTGACAACAATATTTTGTGCTTTTCTGAAATAAGAATCTCCGGCCTTGGGTGAAAAAGAATCATAATCCAATCCTAGAATTGTATACACATAAAAAGCGAAGACAGCTGTCAGATTTGCCACTGTTGCATCAGTGCCCTGCACTCTGTTTTCATTGAATTCTACCGGCTGAAATTCTAGGTACTTGAATGTGACATCCGGATCTTGAAAATTCACCAAAGCTGCCTGGTAGGAAGAATGATACACCGGACGGGCTGCTTGAATATTCAAAGTTGCTTTATAAATATTGGGGTCCACTACACTCTCAATATTCAAGATAAAACTACATTCAATTTTTTCATTTTGCTTGTATGCATCCGTTGTCCACTTACGATTATTCAACAGATTGGTTAATTGATTTTGCAACGTGGTGAATATTTTACGATCAATATTCGTGGTTACTCTATTTGATAATACAGTAACCCTTGCCTGCAGTTCCTGCGCTTTTACGCCAAGACCCAAACAAGCAAACAAAATCATGATCATCCAATTCTTACGCATGTAGGTGTTTTATGATGAATGAAACAATATCGGTTGCTACTGCTTTCTTTGATTTTATGCCGGTCTTTACTTCGATTCCATTGCTATGAAAAATAGTGACGTCATTGGTATCAATACCAAATCCGGCATCTTTATCATTCAGTGAATTGAGCACAATAGCATCTGCATTCTTAGACTGCAGCTTACTCAATGCATTTTCTTTTTCATTGCTTGTTTCCAATGCAAAGCCCATTAAAAACTGACCTTGCTTTTTATCTTTCCCCAGTTGCAATAAGATGTCTTTATTCTTCACCAATGCAATTTCCCATGCATCTTGTTTCTTTTTGATCTTATCGGTTGCTGCACTAACAGGTTTATAATCTGCAACTGCTGCAGACATCACTGCGATATGCGCATCACTAAACTCTTGGGTAGCTACTTCATACATCTGATCACCCGATACCACTGCGCGTACTTGTATTCCTTTGTAATTGGTCTTTTGATGGGTAGGGCCTGCGATCAACAGTACTTCCGCACCACGCAGGTATAATTCTTCCGCAATAGCAAAACCCATTTTACCGGAAGAGTGATTACCAATAAATCGAACGGGATCTATCGCTTCATAAGTGGGTCCGGCAGTAACAATGGCTTTTTTACCTTTCAATTCTTCGGTACGAAAAAAATGTTCGATCAGGTACTGACAAATTTCTTCCGGCTCTGCCATTCTTCCTTCTCCAAATAAGCCACTCGCCAGTTCACCATTCCCTACCCTGATGACTTGATTACCATCTTTCTCCAACTGATCAAGGTTTCTTTTGGTGGAAGGATGGTGCCACATGTCTTCATCCATGGCGGGTGCTATCACTACCGGACAAGTAGCAGATAAATACACAGCCAATAAAACATTATCACATAATCCATTCGCCATTTTAGCCATGGTATTGCAACTGAGTGGAGCGATGACAAATACATCTGCCCAACGTCCGAGCATGACATGGTTAGACCATTCATCGCCTTCTACCAGGTCATTGATGACTTTATTTTTAGATAGTGTAGAGAGTACAACCGGTGAAGCAAACTCACGTGCGGCGTTGGTCATCACCACTTTTACTTCAGCACCTGCTTTGATGAGTAAGCGAACCAATGTGATGGTCTTATAAGCAGCGATACTTCCAGTGATGCCAACGAGTATTTTTTTTCCTTTAAGCATGTTTGTGAATGGTCAATTGTGAATGGTGAATGTTTTTTATTTCATACATAATGACGGCAAAAATTATACTGCCTTACCAATGATGATTGGGATTTATGAATCTCTCCCCTCATTCACCATTCACAATTCACAATTCACCATTGACATTTCACCTATCTCCCCTCAAAGTAACAAAAAACGACAGTTCAATAACTGTCGTTTTTCATAAAATTATACGGGGATACGATCTTATCTGAACAGATCGTTATCGTTGTTCTTTCTGTGGTAGATTTTGTCTTCCATGAATTCCTGCGTAGCGAGGATAGCCGGGTTTGGCATTTTCTCGTAAGCTCTTGAGATCTCGATCTGCTCTTTGTTCTCATGGATTTCTTCCAGACTGTCTGTATGACTTGCAAACTCTTCCAGTTTATTGTGCAGCTCTTCTCTCAATGAAACATTGATTTGATTAGCTCTGCGCGCAATAATGGCGATTGATTCATACAGGTTACCTGTTTTTCCTTTAATAGAAATCAGGCTTTTGGTTTCAACCACACTAGCGGTATTAGCGCTCATTTGCCTTCTTAGCTTGCTCATTTTTCTGGTTTTTAATATAATTTGTTGATTGTAATTTCAATTTATTGACTTCTTCCAGATACTTACTATCTGCATATCGGTCTGAAAAATCCTGACATTCTTCGATCACTTTCTGGAAACGTTCGATCTGCTTTTCTTCATAACTCATCTCCGCATAACGGAAATATGATTTGATCACCTGCAGTTTGTATTCATCTGCTTTCTTTGAATCCGGAAAATTATCGGATACATTTCCAAAAGCAATGGCCGCAGCTTTGTAAAAACCTAAGTTGTAGTACAATTGCGCGCTTTTGAATTCTTTTGCTTCCAGTTTCTCTCTGCACTTATCAATAATATCCGTTGCTTCCTGTACACGAGTAGAAGTAGGGTGTGTATTGATAAAAGCCTGCATCAACTGCATGGTCTTATTCGTACTGGTCTGATCCAAATCAATCTTGGGCGATTGTCTGAAATAACAATACGCTCGCATGTAATCGCACTCCTCACCTTTGGTACTGTTCGGAAAATTCTCTACAAAACTCTTGAACAGATTCTCAGCATTCATGAAATCGTTCTGGTAATAGTAGGAATAGGCGAACTTGTAATACATGTCTTCGTAACGAGCAGTACCTTTTACATAAGGAAAAATGTCTTCAAAGAGCACTTGTGCTTTCGTATAATCTTTCTTAGCATAATACTGTTCTGCCATTTTGTATTTGTACTCGTAATCCTTGCTCTTCAAAACCTTTGAGAACTTATTCGAGCACGATACCAGTAAAACAGCAGCCAATAAAAAGACAACGATCCTCTTCATACAAGTTGGCAAAATTAGTTAATTATGGGCAATTTAGAAACTTGAATTGAGGAATTGATTATCAGGGAGTTAAGAAAAGCATAAAACAGAGAAATAAGAAATAAGAAACAAGAAATAGGAAATGAAGAGAATTGAAACTATAAAAAGGTTCAAAAACGCGTATAAATAGCTGGTATAAATACCTGATTTTTAGATTATTGTAAGGTTTTAATTTGTAGCATAAAGAAATGACATGGAGCCTAAACAAAAATTTTATCTTGAAGAAAGACTTATACTATTTGCGGTGAACTGTATTCAGATAGCTGAGAAACTTCCCAGAACATTTGCCGGAAACCATTTAGGAGGTCAATTAACAAGAAGCGGATCTTCACCAGCTTTACAATATGGTGAAGCTCAATCGGCAGAATCCAGAACAGACTTTATCCATAAAATGAAAATAGCACTCAAAGAGTTACGTGAAACCAGGAATTGTTTAGCTATCATTGAAAAATTGAATTGGGATATTTCTATCAATCTATCAGAAATTAGAAAAGAGTGTACAGAGCTTATCTATATTTTCCTCAAAAGCATCGATACTGCCAGAAAAAATAATAAACGCCCCTCATCCTCTGACTAACCCCCTACTTCCTCCTCATTTTTCATTTTCATTTCCTATTTCTTATTTCCTTATTTCTTATTTCCTATTTCCTATTTCTTATTCCTCTGTTAAAGAAAAAGCTGCCCTGCGGAGCAGAACAGCTTTTTTCTTTACCTATTCAAACGAAGGCGTTATTAGTTCTCGCCTTCTCCTTCCTTCAGTTTGGCTTTGATCTCAGCTAAAGCTCCCAGGTCACCCAAGGTTGCTTTTTCTACCTTCGCCTGGATGTTTTTCACTGCTTTCTTGGTATTGTCAGATTCTGCTTTCGCTTCTTTCTTCGCAATTTCCTTTTCTTCAGCAACTACTTTCTCCCAGATACGGGCATGGCTCAGAACAATGCGCTTTTCATTGCGATCGAATTCGATCACCATGAACTGTGCAGTTTCATCAGCTTTCACCTGAGAACCATCTTCCTTGTTCAGGTGACGGTTAGGTGCAAAACCTTCTAAACCATAAGGCAATTGTACCAAGGCACCTTTGTCATCCTTACGGGTAACGGTTCCTTCGTGCAGACTACCAATAGCGAAAGTTTCTTCCAGGGCATTCCAAGGATCTTCTTCCAACTGTTTGTGTCCTAATTGCAGTTTACGGTTTTCTTTGTCGATGCTGAGGATGATGATATCGATGTGCTCACCTACTTTGGTATAATCAGTTGGGTGATTGAAACGCTTCAACCAGCTCAGATCGCTGATGTGGATCATACCACCGATACCCGGCTCCAATTCAACGAATACGCCATATGGAGTGATGTTTTTCACCAAACCTTTGTGCTTACTGTTTTCAGGGAACTTGTTCTCGATGGTGCTCCATGGGTCTTCGCTCATTTGTTTGATGCTCAGACTCATCTTACGTGCATCTTTATCTAAGGTTACCACTTTTGCTTCGTACTCATCGCCCAACTTGAAGAATTCCTTCGCGTTGATCGGAGTATTTGCCCAAGTGATCTCAGATACGTGTACCAGTCCTTCAACACCCGGCTGAATTTCCAGGAATGCACCGTAATCTTCAATATTTACTACTTTACCTTTCACAACTGATCCTTCAGATAAACCTTCAGGCAGCACATCCCATGGATGTGGCGTCAGTTGCTTGAGACCTAAGCTGATACGCTTTTTGTCGTCGTCGAAATCCAATACCACCACTTGCAATTTCTGATCCATCTTCACCACTTCGCTTGGGTGAGAGATACGACCCCATGAAATATCGGTGATGTACAACAGACCATCCAAACCACCGAGGTCCATGAAAGCACCGAAATCTGTGATGTTTTTCACCACACCTTCCAATACCTGGCCCTTCTCGAGTTTGCTCATGATCTCTGCACGCTGTGCTTCGATATCGCTTTCGATCAGTGCTTTGTGAGATACAACGGCATTCTTGATGGCTTCGTTGATCTTCACAACTTTAAATTCCATGGTCTTACCTACGAACTGATCGTAATCAGTTACAGGCTTCACGTCGATTTGAGAACCCGGTAAGAATGTTTCCATACCGAATACATCCACGATCAAACCACCTTTTGTTTTGCTGGTAACAGTACCGGTGATCACTTCACCAGTTTTGTGTACTTCCACGATACGCTCCCATGCACGGAAGATGCGGGCAGACTTACGGCTGAGGTGCAGATTACCATTGCGGTCTTCTTTCTCAACAACCATTACTTCTACTTCGTCACCAATTTTCAATCCCTGTACATCACGGAATTCGTTCAGTGAAACCAGACCATCGCTTTTGAAACCGATGTTTACAACCACATCTGTTTTGGTGAGGGCAACCACACCACCACGAACGATCTCGCCGTCTTCGATCTGTACGAAAGTGTTATCATACACTTTGTCATACTTCACTCTTTCAGCTTCTGCATAGTGACTCACATTACGCTTGTCAATGCTCCAGTCAAAATCATCATGCGCAGTTTCTACAATCTCGACCTTAGGCGAGACTGCTTCAGGTGCTTTTGTTGTCGCAGTAGCAACTTCGGGTGTACCCGCGTTGTCCTGAGCATCTGCGTTTAATTGTTTACGAAAAATGTTCATAAAATAGTCCCGATGGTTTAATGAATCGGGGGTGCAAAAGTAGGGAAAATTGGGGGAATTTGGTCTTTTTGTAATAGGAAGAATTAGGAGAATTCTATTTTGTAGTAGACATAATGCTATTAAGTTAGAATATTTTTACATATGACAATGATTTTGTAGGTTTACTTATCTGTATTTAACTGAGTTCATTCTCTTTATTTAGTTAAATAAGCTGACGACTTTATAGGGTAATATTTTTAAATACCATGTAATAAAATTCACATTAATGGACAAAAATTCATTTTACAATCTAGATTATATAATAGAACTTAACGAAAAACGCTTATCGCAATTTTCAGACGCATATCAAAAGAACTTAAACAAGTTTACTAATATCTTAATTATTTATTCCGCAATTGCTGTTTTTATAGTTCCACTTACACAGTCTCTCTTTTTTGGTAGTGAAAGAATTTGGTTAAATTATGTTTGCTTTTCACTTTTTACATCACTTTTCCTTTATTCTTTATTCTATACTATAAAACTTTTAATCCCAGTTGAAGTCGCATATTTAATTGAGCCTAAAACGTATTACGTAGATTTTAGACTTGAGTATGAGGCTGAAGGGAAAAATAAGAATGAAGCTGATCTTTTAGTTAAAGCTTCTTATATAAATGAACTAGAAAAAGCGGTATCAATAAATAATTCGCTGTTTAAACGAAAAGGGTTTTTCTATTATCGCGCCTTAATTAGTGGCCTAATTTGTTGTGTACCATATGTTATCTGCCTTATTTTTCATTTTTCATACAAAGCGGAAGATACCCAAAAAGTAGAAATAATCAATTATAATAAAATCAGTACCTTTAATAAAATTCCGATCATGCCGAAGGATGATAATACATCGACAACAACGCCACAACAAACAACATCGCAGTTACCGGGAGTAAATGTTAATGATGTAAAGCCGTCTAGTCCCCAGATGATAAAGGAAAATTTCCAACAACAAGTACAAAAAAAGGATAGCACAACTAGTAATAGCAACAACAAGCAAAGATAATTACATTCTCCCTGGGGGGCTTCTCTTATATCTATATAATAAATTACCGGATGTGAGCTATTTTGCTAATCAATTCTTTATGAAAGTGATTTAATGAGCAATATTTAATCATAAAATGATTACTAATTCTTTTAACTGTGTTATTCAACTTCTGGTTTTTTAACTTTCTTAACCTGCTCAAATTCATTCTTTCCTTGCTCCTCAGTCATTAATGTCAGAACAGGACGACCAATAGAAATTCCAGGTTCTAGTTCACATTTAAGATAATATGATTTACCATATTCTAGTTTTACTTTTACTGATCTAGTTACCCCAATGTTTGCCCAAAATTCTCCTTCTCCTTCCTGATTGAGTTTTAGAATTGTTTTGGTGTTATTCCTGATTTTAGCAACTAGTATACCCTCTTTAATGATTGCATTTGAAAAATTAAGATCATAGCCGAGTAATGATCCTTCAAACCTTTGAGGCCGATAGATATAAATTGTACAATACGGTATAGAATCCTGAGCTGCTACTCCATTCACCATAGTAAATGCAAGTAACAATGAAAACAAAAACTTCATATTGAAATATTTGATGTCATTAAACATACGAAAAAACAATAATTGCATCTCTTAGAATTTTACTTCTCCCTATAGCCATACAACTCCTCAGGAAAAGGTTTATCTGCGTTTCAACTCCGTTATAAGTCCGTTATAAGTCCGTTTCAAGTGCGTTGTAGATCCTAGTCTCATTTAGTATCCTTTTTCCTTTCTTTCAGCCCCCCTTCTATACTCCCCATACCATACGAGCATATCTCCGGTTAATAGAAGTACTAGACATCTCATACTTACTGCTTTATCTTGTTCTTTTCTATAGAGTTGATAATAAAAAGCTTACCACAGATATAGTCCGAAGTACAGGGTACTCTGCTTGTTACACAGCTAAGGTGTACTAGTTCGTTTTGTTTCTCTACGATAGACATAAAACTCCCCATAATGGTCAGATCCTTCGTCGCAGATGATCACTTGCGTGATCAATGCTCCTCTCCGTGGGAGTCCTTGGGACAGGATGACATTTTCGTGGTGTGGTGTTCAAGCAGTGTTGGCTTTGCCAACACTGCTTTTTTGTCGACTTGCTCCGTCATTCTGAGGTTTATCCTGAATGTAATGAAGGAAGCATTACGACGAAGGAGGTGATAAGACGGTTCACTTTTCTCTCACTTCACTTGAAACGAAGTCAAACAGTTGTTCATCATATTTGCGGGAAATACGATTGTATTCTTTACGATGTTGCTTGCATGAAAAAGAATACAAGTATCGAGGTAAAGGGCGTTGCCATTTCCATGTTCAAAGAACAAGAGGCTGACTATATCTCATTAACAGATATGCTCAAAGCAAAAGACGGTGATTTCTTTATTTCCGATTGGCTTAGAAACAGAAATACCATTGAATTTCTTGGCATTTGGGAAACCGTTAATAACCCCCATTTTAATTATGGCGAATTCGCCATAATTAAAACACAGGCCGGTTTAAATAGCTATAAACTGAGTGCCAAAGAATGGATAGAAAAAACCAATGCAATTGGTATCAGATCTAGAGCAGGTCGATATGGCGGCACTTTTGCACATGTGGATATAGCTCTTGAATTTGGCATGTGGATTTCACCGGAGTTCAAAGTCTACCTTATCAAAGAATTTCAGCGACTAAAGTCAGCCGATGAAAAACATTTACAATCCGGATGGAGTCTACAAGGGACTTTATCAAAAATCAATTATCATATTCTTACAGATGCCATTAAAGAAACCCTGATACCCAAATTATTATCCGCTACTGAAAGTGTTAGACAATATGCAACAGAAGCCGACTTATTGAATATGGCATTGTTCGGCAAAACAGCAACACAATGGAGAAAAGAAAACCCAAATACTACCGGTAATATCAGAGACTATGCCACACTAGAGCAACTGGTCATACTTTCCAATTTAGAAAGCTTGAATGCCGTTCTTATACATCAAGGAATCTCATTCAGCGAGAGACTACTATTATTAAATAAAGTGGCGATTCAGCAAATGCAAACTTTGTTAAACAGGAAAGCCACAAAAGCACTCCAGTAACATTTATAATACGCACATCAAATTTGCGGGAAATACGATGTGGCATATTACTATTTTCGGAACTACTGAATGTCACGCTTAAAAAAAAGCTATGCAAGAGCCAATTTTCTCAGAGTATACACCAAAAGTATATACCTTTACAAAAAGTAATGGTATGAAAACTTTATCACTCAAACTGGATGATCATACATTTGAAGAGGCTGAGTCTATAACAGCTCAATTGAACATAGCCCGTAATCGCTATATCAATGAAGCGGTAGATCTCTACAATCGTTATCATCAGAGAAAGTTATTGAAGCATGCTCTCGCAAAAGAATCTGCCCTTACGAGAAGAGAGTCCATGAACATCTTACGTGAGTTTGAAAAATTGGCTGATGAAGATTAAGCAGTATGATATATGGCTAGCCAATCTGAATCCCGGTAAAGGAACTGAGCCGGGTAAAACCAGACCTGTTGTTATTGTACAAACGGATCTATTGAATGATACCCATTTGTCAACGATTGTTTGTCCCATTACTACCAATATTCAACCTGACATGAATATTCTACGTGTGCATTTAAAAAAATCGCAATTGGATCAACAGAGTGACATTCTCATTGACCAAATTAGGGCCATTGATAATAAAAGACTGATACAAAGAATTGGCAAACTCAATCAAGATCAAATCCAATTACTAAAAAAGAATTTACTGATCGTTTTGGATCTGTAAAAATTCGTCGCAGATGTCTCCCTAGATATGAGGGAACTCTGCATGTTGCACAGCTGAGATGTAACATTTTGTTTTGCTTCTCTCTTATACCATAAAACTCACACTAATAGTCAGATCCTTCGTCGCAGATGATCAGTTGCGTGATCAATGCTCCTCTCATTTCACTTGAAACGAAGTCAATTAACTGTTCATCAAATTTGCGGGAAATACGATTGTAGAACTGTGCAATTTTAGGATCAATACTTGCTAAAGAAAAAAAAATAAGGTAGCCCTAAAAATAAAAAAACCAGTTTCATCACCGGTAAAAGAGCCGGGAGAGGAGTAACTGGCATCATGAGGTAAAGGTATAATTATTTTTAACTTAAAACAAAAAAAATGATTACGGAAGAAATTAAGTCATTTATTTCACATCCCCGATTCAATATTTATTTAGAAGAAGCCAATTATAATACCAACGCTGCATATCAATTATACCTGACAAACATCGAACTATCCGAAGCGTTGTATCCGGCTTTGTCTTTGTTGGAAATTTCATTGAGAAATGCTATTCATCAAAAGCTGAAAGCATATTTCAAAGATGATTTTTGGTTTAAAAATAAGCTTCCTAAAGAATTTCAAACTGCCATACAAAGGGCTGAACAAAAAATTCAGTTTCAGCAAAAAACTGTTACTGCAGATGGCATTATAGCAGAATTAAACTTTGGCTTTTGGAATCGGCTCTTTAATCGGTATCATGCCAAATTACTTTGGAAACCTTTGCGTACCATTTTTGTACATCTTCCCAAACAAGAAAAACAAAGAAAAAACATCGACGAATCTCTCCATCGCATTCGAAACATTCGTAACCGAGTGTACCACTACGAACCCATCTTTCGCAACTTCAACTATTTAGAATCCGTTTACAAAGAAATCAGATCATTCCTTTTCTGGTTACACCATTTGCTACCCTCTATTTTAAACAAAATAGATCGATTTGAATATATTCTAATGAAAGTGAAAACCCATTGGTAAACAAACAAAATTATCAGGACTGTATATAACTCTGCAACTGACTAATGGTTTCTGCCTGTGTTAATATGGTTTCTGTAACCAGATCATTGATGGAAATAATGCCCACCAATTGTTCATTTTCAATCACCGGTAAATATCTCAAACGATGAGAAGTCATTAATTGCATGCAAGATTCTACGGTATCATTCATGGATACATAAGGAAAATCGGTAGACATGATCTCTCCTACTTTTGTTTCACTGGAATGGCGTCCTTTCAATATCACTTTTCGCGAATAATCGCGCTCTGTCATAATACCGGCAAATTTTTCATCTTTCATCACCACTACTGAACCAATATTCTGTTCAGCCATCAACTTCAAGGCATCAATCACCGTCATTTCAGGTGGAACGGTAGCTACTCTGTTTCCTTTGCGTTGCAATACATTACTTACTTTTCTCATGACAAGCGTTTTAATTCCTTAATATAATACTTGGTTTTGAATTGTGCAAGTGGAGGAGAATAAGAAATATCGAATAAAAAATAAGGAATGAGAAAGTAGTTGATTCTCACCACTACTTTCTCATTCCTTATTCCTCTGTTTCTTATTTCTCTGTTCCTCTTCCTTAGTCTGTTTTCAGCGCCTTATCAATCAAGAAAATCAGATTGGCTCTATGCGCTTTGGTTTCTTCGTTGGTTGAAACGGCAGCTGCCAGTTTGGTTTTCAATTTCTTGATGGTGTACAACGCTGCAGCTTTAGATACATCATCAATCGGTGCTTGTGGGTTCAACAAATTAGCAGCACCCTTTACAAAGGTAGTTTGCAGGTATTGTCTGTGAACATTCACATTACCGTTGATATCAGCATCAAAAATTCCTTTCACCAAATCACCCATTACATCGGCTACACTATACTGATTACCATACAAACGAGTATTGGTAATACGCTGTAAGGTTATCGGATGCAGGATATGTCCCAATGCACCACCTGCCTGAAGACCCAGTACATTATTGGTAAGTTTAAAATCCTCACCATTACCCGGCTGATTAAATCCTCTACGCTGGAATGCGAGATATGGATATACTTGTGCATCTGCATCAAAAGCATTCGGTGCAAATACATATTTACTCAACACATCCATTGCCTTCTTTTGAGTAGCCAACGGTACAGGTGTGTAAGGCTTGTTACCTGAGTTTTGCTCCGGATTGCTTCTATCAATATACACGCCACCTACATAACGGCTTACGGCATTGATCATGCTATTACGTTGTCCATTCAACACCCCATAACGTGCACGTACTTCTACATAGGATTGTCCGGGCTTGGTATATTTCTGTACCAATTTACCCATCAAATTATTTACCAGTTTGAAACGATCTTCTGCATAACCAATAGCATCATTGGTAAGATCATTCACATTCACACGAGGATCGATGGCTTTACCCGGAGCTCTCATATCATCACCATCATTACCGAATGCTAATTTAGGATCCGTACTGCGTGATAATATTTTGGTAAGTCCTGCTTCTTCCTGTGATTCAGAGAATGGTGTGTAACCATATTCAATTGCCCACAGATCATAAGGACCTGCTTTGGTAGTATAATAATCACCTTGCTTGCTTCTGTCTGATGACACATTGATCGCAGGATAATCCATTACAGAACCAATCAATCCGATAGAACGTGTAATCGAAGTGTTGTTGATATCTGCAGGCGATAACATCTGACTGGCTTTCATATTGTGGTTCAATCCGAGTGTATGTCCCATTTCATGCATGATCAAATAAATCAGGAATTGCTTATGCATTTCTTTGATCTCTCCTTCCGGTGCATCCATGGCTTCGAGGGTGGTATGTCCGGTCATGAACTGAGCTTTCAACTCTCCTGCCAATGTACAAGCAGTATGATTTTTCATTGGCATGCCCGGGAACTGTAAATCCGCTGCACTTTGCATAGACGGACCGTTAACCAACTCATCAAAAAGTGGCGTAGCACTTCCTGAGAACCATTCTACAGTAATATCAGCTCCGAGTATTTGTCCGGTACGTGGATTGGTAAAACTGGGTCCAATGGCTCCATAAGGAGGGTTTGCAGAAGATACCCAACGAATTACATTGTAACGAATATCTGCGGGATCCCAGGTTGCATCATCGGGCATGATCTTCATTTGAACAGCATTTCTAAATCCTGCTTTTTCAAATGCTTCATTCCATTTCACTCCAGCGTCGATAATGGTTTGACGATACTCATGTGGAGTGGTATTTTCTACCCAGAATACAATTGGCTCAACAGGTTCGCTGATGGCTGCAGATGGATCTTTCTTCACCAAATTCCAGCGATTGATCATGTCCTTATACGGAACAGGACTGGTACTGGTTTGGTTATTACGCTGATCCAAGAAATATCCCACACGCTGATCGTCTCTGCGTGAACGGAAATCGTTCTTAGGCATTTCAATAAAGCTATGTTGCATACGTACACGTACATAACGAGGATCTGTTACATCAGGGCCTCCGCTTGCAAGTGTACTTGGATTATCATAAGATAGATCCACTACCACATCCGTATTATTCGGGAAGGAACGGATATTGGCATATTTCGATTTGGTAGGATTCAATCCACCCAAATTAAAAGTGAACATTGCCAATGGGCTTGGTGGTATGATGGGTTTTACAGGATCCAGTTTTTCACTCAGGAATAACTGATCTACACTCACCAAATAACCCAATGAATCTTCGATACTGAATTTATCGTTGTAAAAAACCGCCTCGGGTTTATCTACATCTGCGG
Source organism: Sediminibacterium sp. (assembly GCF_051861365.1). Classification (NCBI taxonomy): domain Bacteria; kingdom Pseudomonadati; phylum Bacteroidota; class Chitinophagia; order Chitinophagales; family Chitinophagaceae; genus Sediminibacterium; species Sediminibacterium sp. Next base: position 82,627 of record NZ_JBHYCW010000010.1, read on the forward strand.
TCTTACTCACAGGATTATTCTTATCATAGAAAAAGCCGGTATTCACTTGAGAGAATTCGATTTTATCAAATGCTCTCTTCATTTTAAACACGGCTGTTGCACGGTGCATACTTTGATGTAAGAACAATGAAGTAAGTCCATTGATGGAAAAACTCTGATAAATGAATTCTTTATCAAGCTGGTCTTTTCTGATATACATCTGAAGACTACCGGTAGCAGTATCCTGATACAGGGTAAATAAGCCTTCGATCTTTTTATTGCCTTTTGTTTTTTCAGCAACTGTCGGTTTTTTGGGTGCTGGAGGCGTTTTAGAGGAATCGCCCGGTGGACGAGTACCGGCTGGCATTCCGGCCGGAGGTTGTTGGGCATATAGGGCTGAGCCCATAAATACCGCACACGCAGATGCGGCAAGCAAGAGTCTTCTCATAGAGCGTTTCATTTAGTTGACGATCAAAATAGCTAATCTGTATCAGGATTTTACAGCAGAATGGATAAGTGGCAATTTTTTAACAACCGGTCTTGACTTAGCGATAAAATAGATGGTAAAAAACCTCGTCTTTATACGATGGCGGCAATGGCTTTCGCAGCAATAAACCCACTGGTCCATGCATGCTGAAAATTAAACCCACCGGTAATGCCATCCACATCCATGACTTCCCCCACAAAGAACAATCCGGGCAGCTTTCTGCTTTGCATGGTTTGGGGGTCAATTTCACTAAGCAGAATACCGCCTGCCGTCACAAACTCATCTTTGAATGTTGTTTTACCTTGTACAATAAACTCCTGCGCTGTTAGATGTTTGATAAGTTTGTTTTGTTGCTTTGCCGGAAGATCTGACCACCTGCATTCCGGATCGATCTCTGATACTTGTAAGAGGTATGACCATAAACGATTGGGTAATGCAAACGGATTTTTATTGCTTATTTTTTGAGCGCCTGATCGTTCTCGGATCTCTTGCCACTCATCTCGTAACATATGTTCAGTGTAATGGGGTATCCAGTTCACAAGAATGCTGAAATGATAATTTTTATCTGCCAATTCTCTTGCCCCCCATGCAGAAGTTCTTAAAATCACCGGACCACTCATACCCCAATGCGTAATCAGTAACGGACCTTCTTCTTGCAGTTTGGTACCTGCTACTTTAACGATCGCACGTTCCACACTAACCCCCATCAAAGAAGTGATAGGATTACCCGGCATATTGAATGTGAAAAGTGATGGCACCGGTGTAGCAATGGTATGTCCTGTGGTAGTCAGCCAATCAAACATATTGGCTTTGGGGAAACCTCCTGTAGCAACGCATACAAAGTCTGCCGAAATAATATCACCATTGCTTAATTGAAGTTCAAATTTGTTTTCTTTTTTCTGAATGGAAGTAACACCTGTTTGTAATTGTACTGCTACTTTATATTTGTCTGCTTCTTTCAATAAACAATCAATGATGGTTTGAGAATTATCTGTAACCGGAAACATTCTACCATCTTCTTCTGTTTTCAACTGCACTCCTCTTTCTTCAAACCATTGAATCGTATCCTGCGTATAAAACTGATGAAATGATTTTTTTAAAAAGTTTTGTCCGCGTGGATATTTTTTCACCAACTCCGGAATCTCAAAACATGCATGTGTTGTATTGCATCTCCCGCCACCGCTTACTTTTACTTTCGATAGCAGTTTATTGGATTTCTCGAGCAACAATACCTTTAACGAAGAGTTTATTCTTGATGCATTCACTGCGCAGAAAAATCCGGCAGCCCCACCTCCTATTACAACGAGTGTTTTTTGCATACACTTATTTCATCAACATAATCGCAGCCATTGTTTCTACCCCATTCCATAAATTACGGATACGGATATTTTCATTTTCTGCGTGTTGGTTATTATCATGATTAGCAATAGGTACACTGATGGTATTGGCTTTTAAAAATTTCTCAAACTTATACAGTGGTAAACTACCCCCAAGAGAAGGAACTATTACCAATGTCCCATTGGTTGTTTTTTTAACAGCGGCTACTATTTCCTGTGCAATGGGCAAATCCATCGGTGTACGTTGCGCGTTGTAACCATCGTGTTTTATGACTTTAGCTATTTTTTGATATTGATTTCTCTCTTCGATGGTCGGATCTCTATCTATTACATAATAACCCTGAGCTTTGATATGATCTACTACACGTTGCTGCTGAAGCTGATAATCGTTTCCTTTCACCAAACGAAGATCCAGTGTTGCAATGGCAGTAGTAGGAATTACGTTGGCAGCCAATTTACCGGCATTGGCACTTTGTATACCATTGATATTGAGCGATGGCAACATCAACGACTCCTGTAAAGTATACCCATCCATTTCCGGCTTGATGAATCCCAATTCTTTTTTCATCTGTTCATCTGCCATGGGTATACTGGCAATAGCGGCTTTCTCTGTGGGTGATAAAGGTGTTACATCATCATAAAAACCCTTAATGGTTACTTTACCATTTTCATCTTTCATAGATGCCAATAACTTCGCCATCATTAATGCGGGGTTCGGTACCCAGTTACCATAATGACCACTGTGTAATGGTCTCAAAGGACCATATACCGTTACATCCATATTCGCATCCCCTCTTACGCCGAAACAAACCAGTTTATTTCCCGACTGATGAACAGGGCCATCACAGATAACCCAGATATCTGATTGTAATTCCGTTGGATACTTGAGTAAAATTTCCTGCAAATGTGGTGAACCCGCTTCTTCTTCACCTTCGAAAAAGAATTTGATGTTACACTTCGGTAACTGTCCTGACTGCACAATGGCTTCATACGCCCATAAAATAGCCATTACACCACCCTTATCATCAGAAGCACCTCTGGCAAAAATTCTCCAGTCTTCGTTGATATTATTACTAGATGAAGGAAGCGGAATGATTTTTTCTGCATCAGCAGTTGTTCCATTCACCAATACCGGTACAAAGGGCTGAAAGCCTTTTGCCCATTTGGAAGGATCTACCGGTTGTCCATCATAATGCGCATAAAAGATGATGGTTTTAACAGCACCGGGCACTTTAATCTCTCCATAAATAGCCGGTGGCGCATTTTTAGTTTCAGGTGTGAGTAGTTTTACATCTTGGATATTACGCTTACGCATCAATTCCATAATCATCGATGCATTGCGTTGAATATTGTAGGTATCGGAAGCTACATTGGGAATAGACAATAACTGCATGAATTCTTGTAACCATGCGTGTTCTTTTTGCTGTCTGAGCGTTCTCACTTTTTCGATATCAGTTACCTGTGATAGCAACAAAAAAGGCTGTGTACACAGCGCGAGAAGCAACAATAATGTTTTCATCGACAGCAGTTTTATAGTAGACTGAATTGTCTAATAATAAGAGGTATTGAGGTTTGCGTTCGCTTTCTCCGCTGCCTCAATAATGCTATAATCAGAAAGTACCAATGCTTGTCCACGCTTTACGCATACATCATGTTCAAAGTGGCAAGCTGCTTTCCCGTCTTGTGTACGCACTGTCCATCCATCATCATCGGTATATACTTCCCTTGCACCCAGATTCATCATGGGTTCAATAGCTAACACCAAATTTTCTTTCATCTTCGGACCATTTCCACGTTTACCATAATTGGGAACCTGCGGGTCTTCATGTAAGCTGCGACCTAACCCATGCCCAACCAACTCTCTTACTACTCCATAGCCATGTTTTTTTTCAGCATGCTCTTGAATGGCAAAAGAGATGTCTCCGACTCTATTATTTACGATGGCTTTCTCAATGCCTTTGTACAAAGACTCTTTCGTAACTTTTACTAATTGAATGATCTCCGGATCAGTTTCACCTATCATAAATGTATAAGCATGATCACCATGCCATCCATTGAGAATCACTCCCATATCAATAGAAACCACATCACCATCTTTGAGAGGGATATCATTGGGAAATCCATGAACAACCACATCATTCACAGAAGCACATACATTGAAAGGATATCCTCTATAATTATAAAAAGAAGGAACTGCTTTATGGTCTTTGACAAAGTCACCACAAAGTTTATCGATTTGGATCGTTGTCATACCCGGTTTCAATACCTTGGCCACTTCGGTAAGTGTTTTACTTACTAAAAGCGCCGCTTCTTTCATCAGGGCTATTTCCGCTTCTGTTTTATAGATGATCATATTTATTCTTCTCGACATGATAAAAAAAGAAACCTGTCGTCGCTATCAGCGAGACGACAGGTTTGCAAATATCGTATTTTCTGTCCATAGTCCATGGACCATGGTCTATGGACTAATCGACTAAATTGTTGAAGTAGAAACAGTCTGTCTGCCTTGTATACGACCACCTTTCATCAATCCATCGTATTGACGCATCAACAGGTAAGTTTCAATTTGCTGTAGTGTATCCAATACCACACCTACCATGATGAGTAATGAAGTACCACCAAAGAAAGTGCTGAATCCTTGTGTAACACCCAAACGCTGAGCGAATCCTGGCATAATACCTACCAATGCTAAGAAGATAGCACCCGGTAAAGTAATTCTGTCCATTACAGATCCGATATAATCAGCAGTGGGTTGTCCGGGCTTTACACCTGGAATAAAACCGTTGTTACGTTTCAGGTCTTCTGCAATTTGTTTAGGGTTAAATATCAATGCAGTGTAAAGGAAAGTAAATCCGATTACCATGATTGAGTAAATCACCATATACCAGGTATTGCTATGATCATTGAAGATCTTTACGATACCTTGAGCAGAATCAAGATTGGTAAATGATACGAGTGTAGGCAGGAACATGATCGCTTGAGCGAAGATGATCGGCATTACACCGGCGCTGTTTACTTTGATCGGCAAGAACTGACGAGCACCACCAAACTGACGGTTGCCAATGATCTGCTTTGCATAGTTAACAGGTATTTTACGAACACCTTGTACCAGCACGATCAATCCAAGGATGATAGCAATCAGGATAGCGATCTCGATCAAGAAGATCAACAAACCACCACCGGCTCTTTCACCTTTCGCACTGAATTCCTGGATCAATGATTGAGGAAGACGAGCCAAGATACCTACCATGATGATGATAGATGTACCATTACCCAATCCTTTGTCTTGGATCTTTTCACCCAACCACATAACAAACATGGTACCTGCTGTTAATGTAATAACAGTAGAGAACCAGAAGTAAGGTGCATAAGCAGGCATAATTGCTTCAGCATAACCCGGACTGTTCAGGTAGGCAACATATGCACCCGCCTGAAACGCAGTAACGATTACGGTGAGGTAACGTGTCCACTGATTGATTTTTTTACGTCCGCTATCTCCTTCTTTTTGTACTTTCTGTAACTGAGGAACCAAGATGGTCATCAGCTGCATGAAGATAGAAGCAGAGATATAGGGCATGATACCCAATGCAAGGATAGAAGCCTGAGAAAAGGCTCCACCTGCGAACATATCGAAGATGCCTAAGAGACCTCCACCACTTTGGGCAGATTTCTGTGCTTCTTCAATTTTATTAGGATCGATACCCGGTAATACGATGTGGGTACCAAAACGATACGTAAGAACCAGTGCAAGTGTAATAATGATCTTGTTACGAAGCTCCTCTATCGTCCAAATATTCCTTAATGTCTGAACTAGTTTTTTCACTTGAATGCAATTGTAAGCGTTAATAGTCTTAAACCAAAAAAAGACGCACGTTGTGCGTCTGGCAAGTTACGATAAAATTACTTGATAATTTCAACGCTACCACCTGCAGCTTCGATAGCAGTTTTTGCTTTTTCGCTGGCTGCATTCACTTTGAAAGTTACTTTGGCTTTCAGTTCACCGTTGGCCAATACTTTTACTTTATCGGTACGGCTGATCAAACCATTGATGTATAAATTCTCAAGGCTGAATTCAGTGAAGCCATATTTCTCTACCAATTGGTCGATTTGACCCAGGTTAAATACGACGAATTCAACACGGTTGTTGTTCTTGAATCCACGCTTAGGGATACGACGCTGAATAGGCATCTGACCACCTTCGTGAGCCATCTTGCTCTTGTAACCGGCGCGGCTTTGTCCACCCTTGTTACCTTTTGTAGATGTACCACCCTTACCGGATGCTTCACCACGACCTAAACGTTTTTGCTTGTGTGTAGAACCTTCTGCAGGTTTCAGATTGTGTAGTTTCATGTTGTATTGATTTTGAACTTTCGGGGAATCACCCCTCGCAAATGATTTGAAAATGTGTTGTCAGTGACAGAGAGAATTTTGATTTTTATAAACAGAAAATGAATCAAGTAAATTGACTCATTTTCATCCCGTATGACACGGAACAAATTCTATCTTATCTGATTGGATTAAGCGATCTCTTCAACCTTCACCAGGTGGCTTACTTTATTCACCATACCCAGGATCTGAGGAGTAGCTTCTACTTCTCTTGAAGCATTTAACTTCTTCAAACCTAAAGCGATCAAAGTTTGTTTTTGACGCTCAGATCTGTCGATACCGCTTTTAATCTGTGTGATCTTGATCTTTTTCATAACTACTTTATTGAGTTAGTCTATAGTCCATAGACCATGGACCATGGACTATGGACTAACAACCAATGATTATCCATTAAATACTTTGCTCAGCTTGATCGTACGGGTTTTAGCCACCTGAACGGGTTCACGCAACAGGCTCAAGGCCTTGATAGTAGCTTTTACCACGTTGTGAGGGTTGGCAGAACCCAGGCTTTTCGCCAGTACATCTGTTACACCTGCACTTTCCAGAACGGCACGCATGCTACCTCCCGCGATCACACCCGCACCATGAGCGGCTGGTTTGATCAAGACTTTCGCAGCACCATCTTTCGCCCACTGCTCGTGAGGAACGGTTCCATGCATTACAGGTACTTTTACCAGGTTCTTCTTGGCATCTTCGATACCTTTTGTGATAGCTTCCTGAACTTCTTTTGCTTTACCCAGACCTTGTCCAACCACACCACTTTCATTACCCACTACTACCAGTGCTGAGAAGCTGAAGGTACGTCCACCTTTAGTGGTTTTCACCACACGGTTAATGGCAACTACTTTCTCTTTCAGTTCCATGTCGCCACCGGCTTTTACCTTATTTACGTTTACTTTAGACATTTATCTAACGATTAATTGTTGTTAGCAGATTAGAATTGCAGACCACCTTCTCTTGCACCGTCGGCTACGGATTTAACACGGCCGTGATACAGGTTACCACCACGATCGAATACTACGGTATTCAATCCCAGTTCAGTGGCTTTACGTGCGATTGCCGCACCAACCAGTTTCGCTTTTTCGATCTTGGTTACTTTCTGAGCAGCGATATCTTTATCGCGAGATGAAGCTGCTGCCAGTGTTTGACCATTATCATCATCGATTAACTGTGCATAAATATCAGCATTGCTTCTGAATACAGATAAGCGTGGCTTAACAGCTGTACCAGCCACTTTCTTACGAATGCGGTATCTGATTTTTTGCCTTTGAATTAATTTACCCATTTTGCTTTATTTACCCCCAACCCCCTGAAGGGGGCTAGGGAAATTTTTAAAATATTTAAACACCCACTTTATACCCCTTTAGGGGCTAGGGGCTTATTTACCTGCTGCTTTACCTGCTTTTCTTCTCAGGATCTCACCGGCGTATTTCACACCCTTACCTTTGTATGGTTCTGGCTTACGTAAGCTTCTCAATTTAGCAGCTACCTGACCGATCAATTGTTTGTCGATACCTTCTAACAGGATCTTTGGGTTCTGACCTTTTTCAGTAACAGTTGCTACTTTCAGTTCTTTAGGAACTTCGAAAATGATATTGTGAGAGTAACCCAATGCCAGATCCAAAATGTTTCCGGTATTAGCGGCTTTAAAACCCACACCCACCAGTTCCAATTCTCTTTTGATACCTTCTGTAACACCTTTTACCATGTTACTTACCAATGCACGGTATAAGCCATGCATAGCGCGGTGACGGATCTGATCAGTAGGACGTTCAAATACTACTTCATTGTCTTTGATAGTAACAGTGATATCTCTATCGATCTGCTGCTTCAATTCACCCTTAGGGCCTTTTACAGTAATTTCATTCTCCTTGCTAACAGTGATGGTTACACCTGCTGGAATGGTTACCGGTTTTTTTCCAATACGAGACATAGTCGTTTCTTTTTTATTGTTCAACTAAAATCCTGACCGTGTTCAGCTCCGACTAAAAGCTTAATTGTCAGACAGGACAATAACTTAATTAAGAGATGTAGCAAAGAACTTCACCACCTACATTCTGCGCTTTTGCTTGCTTATCAGTCAGTACACCTTTAGAAGTACTTAAGATAGCCACACCCAAACCATTGATTACTCTTTTGATTTCAGCAGGTTTAGCATATTGACGCAGACCCGGACGGCTCACTCTTTCCAGAGAGCGGATCGCAGGTTGTTTAGTAGAAGGATCGTATTTCAACGCGATCTTGATCAGTCCTTGTTTGTTATCATCTTCAAATTTGTATTTCAGGATATAACCCTGTTCGTACAGGATCTCTGTCATACGCTTTTTCAGATTAGAAGCAGGAATTTCTACCAGTCTGTGACCAGCCATCTGTGCGTTACGGATTCTGGTTAAGAAGTCTGCTATAGGATCAGTTACCATTTTTATTAGAATTAATTCGTGTTCAAAATTTTGTACCAATTTCCCGATCTTGATCGGGGCAGGGTAGTTTTACCAGCTTGCTTTTTTAACACCTGGAATTTTACCATTCAGGGCCATATCACGGAAGATTACCCTTGAGAGACCAAAGTATCTCATATAACCTTTCGGACGTCCGGTAAGCTGACAACGGTTCTTTAAACGAACAGGTGACGCATTCTTAGGAAGTTTATCCAATGCTGCATAATCACCTGCTGCTTTTAGGGCTGCACGCTTCTCTGCATACTGGGCTACCAGGGCTTCACGCTTTCTTTGTCTGGCTTTTACTGATTCTTTTGCCATTGTTTTATGTTTAGATTTGAGTAGGTTCCGGATTTGATGTTTACAAACCGGCTGCTACCAGTTACTTTTTAGTTATTGTCTTTTTTTGCTCCTTTGAAAGGCATTCCCAGTTCTTTCAGTAACTCATATGCTTCTTCATTGGTTTGAGCAGTAGTTACGAAAGTAATATCCATACCGGTGATCTTGTTCACTTTATCGATATCGATCTCAGGGAAGATGATCTGCTCGGTAACACCTAATGTGTAGTTACCACGACCATCGAAAGCCTTATCGCTGATACCTTTGAAGTCACGTACACGAGGTAACGCAACAGATACCAATCTGTCTAAGAATTCATACATCTTCTCTCCTCTCAGTGTTACACGCGCACCAATTGGCATTCCTTTACGTAGTTTGAAGTTGGAGATATCTTTTTTAGACATAGTAGGAACTGCCTTCTGACCTGTGATCATGTTCAGCTCATCAACAGCGATGTCTACCAATTTCTTATCATTCACCGCGCCATTCACGCCACGGTTGATACAGATTTTTTCCAACTTAGGAGCTTGCATTACAGTTTTGTAAGCAAACTTTTTCATTAAAGCAGGTACTACCTCTTTGGTGTACTTGTCTGCTAATCTCGGAGTGTATTTTGTAGTACTCATTACTTGATTACCTCCCCTGATTTTTTAGATATACGAACTAATTTACCTTCTTCACGATTACGCTTTACTTTGGTAGCGCTGCTCGTTTTAGCATCCCATAACATCACATTGCTGATGTTGATTGGTGCTTCGATCTTAACGATACCACCCTTTGTATTCTGTGCAGAAGGCTTGGTATGTTTTGTTACGATATTAACACCTTCTACTACCACACGACCTTTATCCACGATAACTTCCAACACCTTGCGGGGCTTTTTCAAGTCCTTATCATCACCGGCGATCACCACTACGGTGTCTCCTTTTTTGATGTTGAATTTGGGTTTAAATCTTGTACTCATTTTTGTCCCTCCGTCTCCCTGAAGGGAGAGTTTTGTTTTTTATGTTTTAACCTAACTTATAGGTTCGGTTGTGATTTTCTAAGTCGTTTATTGCTAAACCATACCCCTTTAGGGGCAGGGGCTTATAATACTTCCGGAGCCAAAGAGATGATCTTCATGTAACCTTTATCACGAAGTTCTCTTGCTACTGGTCCGAAGATACGGGTACCACGAGGCTCATCAGAGTTGTTCAGTAATACCACTGCGTTGTCATCGAAACGGATATAAGAACCATCCTTACGACGCAATTTGTTTTTGGTACGAACGATTACCGCTTTTGATACAGTACCTTTTTTGATACCGCCTGCAGGAATCGCATCTTTAACAGTTACAACGATCTTGTCACCAATTTTGGCATAATCCTGACCGCTATTACCGAGTACTTTGATACAAAGCACTTCCTTAGCACCACTGTTATCAGCTACATTCAATCTACTTTCTTGCTGAATCATTGTTTTAGCTTTTAGCTTATAACTTAGAGATTTCTCTCTTCGTTAAATTTTATCAATTTTTACAGAGGCTACAGCTCAAATTCTTGCAGCTTGCAGCTTGTGTCCGCCTGAGGCGGACGATTATTATTTTGCTTTTTCTACGATCTCAACCAGTCTCCAACGCTTTGTTTTGCTCAGCGGACGAGTTTCCATGATCTTTACCACATCACCGATACCGCACTCACTTTTTTCATCATGAGCATGGAACTTCGTGGTTTTCTTTACGAACTTTCCGTAGATAGGGTGTTTTACTTTTCTTTCAACCGCAACAGTGATGGTCTTGTCCATCTTATCGCTGGTAACAACCCCGATCCTTGTTTTGCGTAAATTTCTTACTTCAGCCATTGTTTATTTTTTTAAGCTATGAGCTCCGAGCTATGAGCTGTGAGCAAAGTTTTTTTTGATAAGCTTGTCGCTTGGAACTTGAAGCTTGAAGCTTTAAATTCCTAATTGTTTTTTCTTCAACTCAGTCTTCAGACGAGCAATATCTCTGCGCAAACCACGAACAGTCATCGGGTTCTCCAATGGAGAAATTGCATGTGCGAATTCTAATTTTTTCAGTCTTAACTGATCTTCCTGAATTCTTGCCTGCAGATCTGCGACATTCATGTCTTTCAGACCTTTATTGAATTCAACTTTTTTATTTGCCATTTTCTTCAATTTGAAAATTTGTCTCGCCTAAGGCGAGATAAAATTATGCTTGTAAGTCTCTTCTTACGATGAATTTGGTTTTGATCGGTAATTTCTGAGCAGCGAGTTCCATCGCTTCCTGAGCTACCTGCTGAGATACACCATCGCATTCGAAGATGATACGTCCTGGTTCTACTACAGCAGCCCAGAATTCAGGGTTACCTTTACCTTTACCCATCCTTACCTCAAGAGGCTTACGGGTAATGATCTTATCAGGAAATACACGGATCCACACATTACCTTCACGCTTCATGGCACGGGTCATTGCCTGACGGGCAGACTCGATCTGGCGGTTGGTTAACCAGATGGGTTCCATCGCTTTCAAAGCAAATGAACCAAATGAAATGGAAGTACCACGCTTAGCCACTTCACGAATGCGGCCTTTCTGCTGTTTCCTGTGTTTACTTCTTTTAGGCTGTAACATTTATTACAATTTGAAAATTTGAAAATTTGAAAATTTGAAAATGAGTGGAAGTAGTTTATTCCTGGCGTAGTGAAAATTTGTTTTTTACATTTTCAAATTTTCAAATTGCCACATTTTCAAATTATCTTCTATTGTCTCTTCCGCCTCCGCCGCGGTTATCTCTTCTATCTCCACCACGACCGCCGCCGCGATCATCTCTTCTGTCTCCGCGTCCGCCACCTCTTTCTTCACCACCTCTTCTTTCACTCATATCATTCTTACCACCTACGAAGTTTGGATTCAGTTCACGCTTTCCAAGTACTTCACCTTTACAGATCCATACTTTAATACCGATCTTACCGTAAACGGTTTGAGCGTATACGTTCGCATAGTCGATGTCCATACGGAAAGTATGCAAAGGCACACGACCCTGTTTGAACTCTTCGCTACGAGCGATCTCAGCACCACCCAAACGACCACTTAACTTGATCTTGATACCTTCAGCACCCATTCTGAGTGTAGAAGCGATCGCCATTTTAGTAGCACGTTTGAAGTTGATACGGTTCTCGATCTGACGAGCGATGGTATCGCCTACAATATTGGCATCCAGTTCAGGACGACGGATCTCGAGAATATTGATCTGAACATCATCCTTACCGGTTAATTTTTTCAACTCTTCTTTGATACGGTCTACTTCTCCGCCACCTTTACCGATGATGATACCTGGTTTAGAGGTGTGGATTGTAACGATCAGCTTACCCAGGGTACGCTCTATTACAATTTTGGCAATACCGCCCTTGTTGATACGGGCGTTCAGGTAAGTACGGATCTTATGATCCTCGATTAACTTGGTAGCATAGTCTTTCTTACTACCATACCAGTTACTTTCCCATCCGCGGATGATACCTAACCTGTTACCAATTGGATTTGCTTTCTGACCCATATAGTGGTTTTACAATTAGTTTTTAGAATCTACGATTAATGTTACATGGTTACTGCGCTTACGTACCCTGTAGCCACGGCCTTGAGGTGCAGGGCGCATACGCTTCAGTACACGACCTCCGTCAACGAATACAGTTTTTACCACCAGACTGCTGTCTGCAGCACTGGCGCCATTATTTTTTTGCTCCCAGTTGCTGATCGCACTCTTCAGCAATTTTGCCAAAGGCACTGCATTGTGCTGTGGGTGGTGCTCGAGAATAGCCAATGCCTTCTCTACCTCCATTCCACGGATCACATCAGCCAGCAAACGCATTTTGCGTGGCCCTGTAGGATAATTGTTCAGTTTAGCTACTGCTTCCATTTCTTTATTTGTTTAGGGTATTGCATCCGGTTCTGCTATTCGCTATCAACCATCAACCATACGCCAAGTGATTACTTTTTAGTTCCTGCGTGTCCTCTGAAGTTGCGAGTTGGAGCAAATTCACCAAGTTTGTGACCTACCATGAATTCGGTTACATAAACTGGGATGAACTTGTTACCGTTGTGCACTGCAAAAGTGTGTCCAACAAAATCAGGAGTGATTGTACTGCGACGGCTCCAAGTTTTGATCACACCTTTCTTGGTTTTGCCATCATTCATACCTTCAACTTTACCTTCTAAGTTGGCATCAACGTAAGGACCTTTTTTAATCGAACGACCCATAGTAATGAGTTAATTTGAAAATTTGAAAATTTGAAAATTGAAAGTGTTTGTTTCGGGGCTTTGAGAATTTGAGGTTTTCATTTTCAAATTTTCAAATCGCCACACTTTCAAATTACTTTGCTAATTTTTTACCGTCTCTTCTCTGGATGATCAGTTTATCACTGCCTTTTCCTTTTGTACGTGTTTTCTCACCTTTTGCATACTTACCGGTTCTGCTACGTGGGTGACCACCTGAAGCTTTACCTTCACCACCACCCATTGGGTGATCTACCGGGTTCATCGCAACACCACGCACACGTGGACGAATACCTTTCCAACGATTCTTACCTGCTTTACCTGCTGTTTCCAAGTTATGGTCGCTATTAGAAACCACACCTACAGTTGCGTAACAATTGATCAATACTTTACGCAATTCGCCAGAAGGCATTTTCAATACTGCGTATTTCTCTTCTTTGTTCGCCAGCTGAGCAGATGCACCGGCACTTCTTACCATTTTACCACCTTGTCCGGGCTGCAATTCAATGTTGTGAATCATAGTACCCAATGGCATATTTTTCATCATCAAGGCATTTCCGATCTCAGGAGCTACTTCATCACCAGCGATGATGTTTGCACCCACCTGAATTCCTTGAGGAGCGATGATGTATCTTTTCTCTCCATCCGTATATTGAACCAATGCGATAAACGCAGTACGGTTCGGATCGTATTCGATAGATACTACTGTTGCAGCAATATCTCTCTTGTTTCTTTTGAAATCGATGATACGATAATGCTGCTTGCTACCACCACCCATATAACGCATTGCACGACGACCTTGTGAGTTACGACCTGCGGTTTTCTTTTGTGGCTCCAACAGGCTTTTTTCAGGCTTGTTGGTAGTGATCTCAGCATAAGCATTTCCGATTCTCCAGCGTGTTCCTGCTGTCATCGGTTTGTACTTCTTCAGTGCCATTTTCTTTGTTTTACCCCCAGCCCCTAAAGGGGTGCTAGGTCTTGTTTTTTAATCAACTTTTGCGGTAGTTGAACTACCATACTTTATCATTCTGTTTCCTCCGGCTCCCTTCAGGGCGGGGGAATTAAATGTTAGCGTACAGATCAATGGTTTCTCCTTCGGCTACGGTTACGAATGCTTTTTTATAAGCAGGTTTCGCACCCTGAATAAAACCGGCTTTGGTATAGCGGGTTTTGTTTTTACCGGGAGCAACAGCAGTGTTCACATCGATCACATTCACACCATAAAATTCTTCTACTGCTTTTTTGATCTCGAGTTTGTTCGCCTTACGATTTACTTTGAAAGCATATCTTCTCAACTTTTCTTGTTGAGCATTTGCTTTCTCCGTTAAAATAGGCTTTACTAATACTTCACTCAGTTTCATTGTATTTCGGTTGAAACGTTTCTAATTGGTTAAGCTACTGCCTCTTCTTCTGCGAAGATTTTAGCAGTGTTTTCTGTGATTACGAGTACATCTGCATTCATGATCTCATAAGTGTTGATGTCGGCCAATAAAGTGCTGGCAACATTTGGCACGTTACGAGTGCTCAGGTACAGATTATCATTGTACTCCGGTAATACAACCAGTGTTTTCTTATCGGCGATGTTCAGGTTCTTCATCACTTCCACCAATTGTTTGGTTTTAGGTGCGTCCATCTGAATATCTTCCACCACTACGATCGCGCTTTCCTTTGCTTTATAGCTCAGTGCAGAGATCTTAGCGAGGTCTTTCACTTTACGATTCAATTTGAAATCGTAAGCGTGAGGTTTTGGTCCGAAGATCGTACCACCACCCTTGTACAAAGGGTTACGGATATTACCTTTACGAGAACCACCGGTACCTTTTTGCTTGTGCAGCTTACGGCTAGCACCCTGCACTTCAGCACGGGTTTTTACTTTGTGTGTACCCTGACGGCCTGCAGCCAGGTACTGTTTTACAGCCAGGTAGATCACATGATCATTTGGCTCGATACCGAAAACCTCAGCCGGTAATTCAACCGTTCTGCCGGTTTTCTGTCCTTTTATATTTAATACATCTACTTGCATGGTCATTCAATTAAGTTGTGATTACTTCTGGATTAAAACGATTGAACCGTTATGACCAGGAACAGAACCGCTGATCAGGATATAGTTCTTTTCAGGGAAGATCTTCACTACTTTCAATCCCTTCATTTTTACTCTGTCACCACCCATACGTCCGGCCATTCTCATGCCCTTGAATACGCGTGAAGGATAAGAAGAACCACCGATAGAACCCGGAGCACGCTGACGATCGTGTTGACCGTGTGATTGCTCACCCACACCGGAGAAACCGTGGCGCTTTACAACACCCTGGAAACCCTTACCCTTGGTAGTACCTACTACTTCAACGCTTTCGCCTTCAGCGAAAATGTCAACAGTAACAGTTTCTCCCAATGCTTTCTCTATGGAATAATTACGGAATTCTTTTACGAATTTTTTGGCGGCTGTTTGAGCTTTTGCGAAGTGATTCAGCTCAGCTTTCGTGGAGTGCTTTTCTTTTTTGTCGCCAAATGCCAATTGTAGTGCGGTGTAACCATCAGTATCCTGGGTCTTCACCTGTGTTACGGTACATGGACCAGCTTCGATGATGGTGCAAGCTGTTTGCTTACCATCTGCCGAGAAGATGCTGGTCATCCCGATTTTTTTACCAATAATACCTTTCATCGTTTTGCGGTTTATGCCCCGCAAGGTTAAAGAGGACATCCCACCGATGAAGCGGGATTCAATCCTTGTTCGCTGCCGACCTTTTCCCTTTTCTATCCACCGTAGCCTTGGCGAAAGTGGATGCTTTTTCTAAGCTGGATCACCGTTGCTAAAGCTATGGTGATCGAGGAAGTACCGGAAGTAAACAAACCTCGAAGGGCCTGTTTATATGTATGATCTTTGATTTTTTGATTTCTTGATTGAAAATCAAAAATCTGAGACCGTTTATTTATTCAGAGCTGCTTTCTTCTCTATTTTGAGTAGAGAGTTGGCAGATGAGTAATTTATTTTTAAGAACTTTTGTTTCAATTGCAGCTTGTAGCTTGAAACTTGTAGCCTATTTATCAGGCTTTGATCTCTACCTCAACACCAGAAGGCAGATCCAATTTGCTTAGGGCATCTACTGTTCTAGAAGAAGAAGTATAGATATCCAGCAAACGCTTGTGAGTAGCCAGTTGAAACTGCTCACGACTCTTCTTATTCACGTGTGGTGAACGCAGTACAGTGAAGATTCTCTTGTGTGTAGGCAAGGGAATTGGACCAGTTACTACGGCACCAGTGCTGCGCACTGTTTTTACGATTTTCTCAGCAGATTTATCTACCAGATTGTGATCGTAAGATTGTAATTTGATTCTGATACGTTGAGACATAGTCGAAACCCAATTTTCTGATTGGGGTTGCAAAGGTAAGGGACTGTAATGGAATGGTCAAGAAATTTGTAAATATTTTTAAGAAAAAACGGAAGTTCTACGGGATTTTGAAGCAATTGGGTGCTAGGTACTGGGTACGAGGTACTGGGTTATACGAATTTTCGATGGTTAGAGCGCGTTTTTTGAGGGTTATTGGAATGTATAGATAGTCTTATGACAGGGAACTGACCGGATATTGACAGATAACTGAGAAGGTCGGTAATGGGTTAAGTAAGGGTTATGGCAGAGATACGACAGTGATAAGAGCTTCATAAGAGAGTCATAAGAGAATCATAGTGAAATGATAGGAAAACCATAGAGAAACCATAGTGAATCCATAGTGAACTCATAGCAAAATCCTTAATTTCACGGCAATAACCCAACTATGGCCAGAAAGAAACCCGTTTCCCCCTTTTCTGATAAGCAAATTGCTGATAAACAAGGTTCTACAAATTTTAAAACTGAGCATAAGAGTTCCTGGATACCCATGGTCATCATGGGGCTGTATATGGCTGTTCATTTTATCAATAATATGAACTCCATTGATGTAATGGGACCTCAATGGCTGTATTTAGCTTTATTAGACATTCTTGTGGTGGTGTATACCTGGGCCAGAAAAGACCTGTACAAGGATGTAATCATTACCATTTTCAGACAACTTTATTCAAAACTCTATTTATCGCTTTTCTTACTCGCGGGTTTGTCGATTTTCTTTGCCATGAATCAGGTGGAAGCCTGGGTTTGCTTCGTAAGGTTTATCATTACCATCATTGCCTTTTTTAATCTGGCAGTACTGTTTGTTCATCAACAAGGATCCTTCACCCTGATATGTCGACTATTATCTGCTGTTTTATTGGTAGAATCCATCCAATACTTTGATAAATTTTTTGATGGTATCGCCGAAACCTCACTAGGCGCCTTGGTCAACTCACTCAATGGCAATACGGGTAATAAAAATATTTTCGCGGCTAGTCTGGTTATTAAAATACCGTTTGTACTGTATGCGCTCTATCATGCAAAACTGGCAGAACGTATTTTCCATATTCTCGCCCTAACACTGGGTATCGCCACCATTTTCATGGCCAGTGCACGTGCTTCTTATGTTAGCTTAATTTTAGTATCGATTGTATTCTTAGGATTTGTGTTGGTGAAATTCCGTCAACATAAAAAAGCAGATCAATTGTTATTGCAATCAGCTTATTTGTTATTACCCCTGGTATCTGCTTTTTTTATTACCCAAGCTATCAATACACAAGTAACTACCTTACAAGAAAGCAACAGTGGTCGTTATGGTAGTGTGATTGCAAATATCAGTTCCATTGCACTTACAAACGACGCTTCGAGTTATCGTTTTAAATTATGGGAACATGCATTCGATTATATTGCTGAAAACCCCTTAATGGGTTGCGGTTATGGTAATTGGAAACTGGCTTCTATTCCTTATGAGAAAGAATACATTGATGACCTGAATGTACCTGCACATGCTCACAATGATTTTTTAGAACATGCAGCTGAATTAGGTTTGCTGGGTGGATTATTATACTTATCACTGTATGTCTGTCTTTTCTTTTGCACAATTAAAACCTTACGATCTGCTGCTTCCGAAGAAACAAAACTGATCGCTTTGTTTTCCTTCATGGCATTGATTGTATATGCTGTGGATGCAGGATTCAACTTTCCTATTGAAAGAGCCATCATGCAGGTATTTTTTGCTTGTGTAACAGCCATCAATCTTGGTACTTATATCAAAGGGCGAGAAGAAGTACAGGTTGGCGATACAAAACCTGCTAATAAAACCTTTACCCTTGCCCATCCCTTATATGGAATGATCACGATATTAATGTTATTGCCTGCCACTTACATTACCTATCTCACCTACATTTCATTGAAAGGACAACTTCGCGTGGTTCCTGATCTAAAGAATGAGCCAATGAGCATTCCGCTGGCAGAAGTAAAAACCATGTTTCCTCCTATTCCCAATCTTACTTCTTCTTCTCAACCCATTGAAGCCATTTTAGGAAGGTATTATTCTGAAAACCAACAGTATGATGAAGCGCTTCGTTTGCTGAGGAAATCTATTCCCCATAATCCGCATATTTATTATAGTCAGTTTTTGATGGCGAATGTATTTTTCAACACCAATCAAATGGATAGTGCCAAGTATTACGCGGAGCTGGCCTACTATAATAAACCAAGGGCTAATACCTATTATCAAACATTGGTGGCTGTGCATGCAAAAAGAAGAGATACTGCCGGTGTTGCCAAAGCATTCAGAACCTATACAAAATACCGCAATGAGCCCTTTGCCTGGAATTTATATTTGATGGGCATGTTAAACGCGCAACAAAGAGCTACTCCTGAATTATTGAAACTGGCTGACAGTGCACTCACGCTGTTTGATCGAAAAGGAAACAGACCTGCCAGTGAAGCTGATTATGCCAATTTACTGAAAAGAAAACAGGAGATCACCAGCAACCTGAATTTTTCGGGTGCAGTTGGGAATAGTGTAGAACAAAATGCCGCCGCCCTACAAAAAGCAACTCAGATCTATAATGAAGGCGTTGCTGCTTTTGCTAAACAAGATTATCAAACAGCCGCTGCAAAATTTGTTCGTGCAGCAGAGATCAATGCATTCAACTATGCTATTTATGAGAACGCAGGTGTCAGTTATTTTAACATGAAACAATATAGAAGAGCCATCTACTATTTTGATAAAGTAATCGCTTTAAAAATCACCAATGATGGCAAATCTGAATTTTTTAAAGGCGTGAGTCATATCAACCTCGGAGAAAAAGAAGTGGGTTGTCAAACCCTTCAGATTTCTAAATCCAAAAACTATGCGGATGCGAATAATATCATTGTGCAGTATTGTAAGTAGACCATAGCCCATGGACCATGGTCTATGGACTATACTAAAAAGCCCCAACATCACTGCCGGGGCTTTTTCTATGTGAGCAAGGAATCTTATTCCTCGATCTTTACTTTTCCTTTGTTCTTTGCCATCACTTCTTCTGCAATATTGTTGGGTGCAGGAGAATAGTGTGAGAACTCCATGGTTGAAGTGGCACGACCAGAAGACAATGAACGCAGTTGGGTTACATAACCAAACATTTCGCTCAAAGGAACTTTCGCCTTGATCACTTGCAGGTTAGCACGGCTATCCATACCTTCCAACATACCACGACGACGGTTCAAGTCACCTGTTACATCACCCATGTACTGATCCGGAGTCAATACTTCTACTTTCATGATCGGCTCCAACAATGTTGGTTTTGCCTTACGTCCTGCTTCACGGAAACCAGACTTCGCACACAATTCAAATGACATTGAATCAGAATCCACATCATGGTAGCTACCGTCGAATACACGAACCTTCATATTGTTCACCGGATAACCTGCCAGAACACCTGTAGTCATTGCGGTTTCAAAACCTTTCTGAATAGCAGGGATGAATTCTTTGGGGATCGATCCACCGAAGATATCATTCACGAATTGGAAATGCTTTCCTTCGTTTTCTTTCAGCCATTCTTCATCAGCAGGACCGATTGAGAATTGGATATCCGCGAACTTACCACGACCACCAGACTGCTTCTTCAGCACTTCACGGTGTTCGATAGTGGTTCCGAATGCTTCTTTATAAGCAACCTGAGGCGCACCCTGGTTTACTTCTACTTTGAATTCACGACGCATACGATCTACGATGATCTCAAGGTGCAATTCACCCATGCCACGAAGGATGGTTTGACCTGTATCTTCATCCGTATTTACACGCAGTGTTGGATCTTCTTCTACCAGTTTAGCGATAGCCATACCCATTTTATCTACATCGGCCTGTGTTTTAGGCTCAACAGCGATCGCGATTACAGGCTCAGGGATGAACATGTTCTCAAGAGTAATTGGATGATTCTCATCACAAAGGGTATCACCGGTTTTAATTTCTTTGAACCCTACAGCTGCTGCAATATCACCCGCTTCGATGAAGTCGATTGGGTTTTGTTTGTTGGCAAACATCTTCATGATACGGCTGATACGCTCTTTCTTTCCACTTCTTACGTTCAACACATAAGAACCCGCATCGAGGTGACCACTGTAACAACGGAAGAAGGCCAGACGACCTACGAAAGGATCTGTCATGATCTTAAATGCCAGTGCCGCAAATGGTTCTTTTGCACTAGGTTTACGAGTAATGGTTTCACCTGTGTCAGGATCAGTACCTACGGTATCTTCGATATCAACGGGAGAAGGCAGGTAGCGACAAACAGCATCCAGTGCAGTTTGTACACCCTTATTCTTGAATGAGGATCCGCACATCATAGGAACGATGCTCAAATCGATACAAGCTTTACGAATTGCTTCATGAACTTCATCTTCAGAAATGCTGTTTGGATCATCGAAGAATTTCTCCATCAATGTATCATCATATTCAGCTACTGCTTCAATTAAATTCTGTCTCCAGAATTCTACATCTTCTTTCATATCAGCCGGAACATCGATCTCATCGAAAGTCATTCCTTCTGTTTCCATGTGCCAGATGATCCCTTTCATTTTGATCAGGTCAACTACACCTTTGAAATTATCTTCAGCACCAATCGGTAATTGTAAAGGAACAGCTTTTGCACCCAACATTTCCTTTACCTGATTGACTACATTCAGGAAGTCGGCACCGGAACGGTCCATTTTATTTACGAAACCGATACGAGGAACTTTGTAACGGTTCGCCTGACGCCATACTGTCTCAGATTGAGGCTCAACACCATCCACAGCAGAGAAAAGGGCAATCAAGCCATCCAGTACACGCATAGAACGTTCTACCTCTACGGTAAAATCCACGTGACCCGGAGTATCAATGATATTAAAGTAATAGCTCTTTGTATTGGCATCAGCTTTCCCTTTTACAGTTGGGAAATTCCACTGACAGCTAACAGCAGCAGAAGTAATGGTGATACCTCTTTCTTTTTCCTGCTCCATCCAGTCAGTAGTAGCGGCACCATCATGTACCTCACCAATTTTGTGAATCATACCGGTGTAGCGCAGGATACGCTCGGTAGTAGTGGTTTTACCGGCATCGATGTGTGCGGCAATACCAAAGTTGCGTTGAAATTTCAAGTCAGCCATAAAAGTGCTTGTTTAAATATTTTTTTGCAGGAAGCATACGCTCCCATTTTCAAGGCGGCAAAGGTAGGAATAATACCAATTCCCTAATAATAGCAGTCAGATTAAATTATCCCCGAAAAAAAAGCCTTGGGTAAAATCCCAAGGCTTTTCTTAAAAAATTGATAATCAAATTATTAGATGGATTTTTGCCATCATAAGAATCAAGGATAGCTTACTTAGCTTTGGCCGAACGTACAGAAATCAATCCAATATCATATATCAATGGTGTGTAAGGAGGAACTGAAGAACCATTACCGGATGCGCCAAAACCCAATGTTGCGGGAATAAATACGCGCCAAACAGAACCTTCTTTCATTCTCAGTACTGCGTCTTGTAATCCTAACACCAGGTCTTTCACTAGAATTAGAAAAGATTCTTTGTTTTTGTCTGAGTCGATAAATACAGTACCGTCGGGTAATTTACCAACGATGTTAATTACAACGGTATCTTCAGGCTCCGGATTTCTTCCGGTTCCTTTTGTGATCACTGCATAGTTCACACCACTGGGCATGCGAACAACACCTGATTGTTTATTGAGTTCTGCAAAGAGCATTTGTTCCATCAACAATCCTTTTTCTGAATTGATGGCATTTTGAAAGTTATTGATTTTGGACTCAGCACTTGCTTCACTGATCATGAGTTTCTTTTTGGCCAGTACATCATCTACTGCTTTTTGGAACATGGTCGGGTTAGTAATGATCACTCCGTTTTTTTGCAATGATTTTACCATGTATACACCCAAAGCATACTGAAGTGTATCTGCATCTGCTTTTTCTTTAGCGATTTGTGCAGGAGTTTTGGTTTGAGCAAGTAGACTCACACTCATTACAGCGGAAAGAACAAAGAGTAATAAAGTTTTCATGTTTTGTGATTTATTAAGCGATAAGATATTATAAATATATAGAATGTATATTACACGAACAATGTTCAATTAATCTTTTTTGGGACTGGTGATATTCAATAATTCTATTTCTACTACTAATGCACTGTTTGGGGGAATTACAGCAGTTCCTTTATCAGCGTAAGCTAACATGGCGGGTACATAAATCTGCCATTTAGATCCTACCGGCATCATTTGTATGGCCTCACTCACACCGGGAACCATTTCAGCAGGTGTTATTTTCACCGGCGACTTACGATAAGTATCTTCAAAAACGGTACCATCTGCTAATGTACCTCTCAATTGAATGGTAACCGTATCAGAGGGCAAGGGTCGTTGTCCTTGAGCAGATTTCAAAATAAAATAATGTACGCCATTGGGTAGTATTCCCAAACCCGGTCTTTGTTTGATATTGGTAAAGAGTTGTTGTTCTAGTTTTAAGGAACGATCTTTTTGAGTAACCTGCTGATAAGCGGTGATCATTACAGGCACTACAGAATCAGGAATCAAACGGGGTTTATTTTGAAATACATCATCCATACCCTTGATATACAATGTAGGATTGCTGATAATAAAACTATTGTTATTGATCCATTGTGCTACAAATGCGCCGATAGCGTATTGAATGGAATCATTGATGGAAACCAATTTTATCGTATTATTTGTAACGGGCGTTTTTGTAGTAGCTTTTTGTCCAAAACAGATGGTTGTAAAAAAAACAGATAGTATGCTGAGTAATTTTCTCATCTATTGAAATAGTCTAAAGTAAACGCTTCATATTTAAAAAAATGTCGATAAAGTTAATGATATCAGTAACCAATTGACACTAATAAGTATTATTTTTCGTCAATAAATAAAACAACCATTATTTAAACTCGTGAATGATAATAACACCGGCAAGACCTGCACCACCAGATTGTGCTGCCGGTGTACCTCCAGTGCGTAGGAAGAATGCGCCACTACCTCCCGCTCCGAATCCATCACCTACCAAACCGGCAATAGAAGAGTTAGCTATAATTACTGATTGGCCTCCAAAACCAAGTCTAGAATTACCTCCTTTACCAGAGTAGCCTACAGTTGCGGAAAACCTCATACCCGGATCTCCATCACCACCTTGAATATTCAAATTTCCACCTGAAGCTGTACCACCTGTGCCACCTGCAGTTCTAAGTACGGTTGCACCGTTTGCTTGGACAGCCCCTCCTCCGCCTCCATTAGCTGTTAGTGCGCCGAAAGTAGTATTACCTCCCGCTCCCCCAGCTGCTCCACTTGCTGGAGTACCTGCAGCACCTACTGAGTAACTTATGCTTTGTCCAGGAGTAACTGCAATAACTGAACGTGCGTAACCACCAGCACCACCACCACTAGAAGCTTGAATACCACTTGTACCTGAACTAATAGTTCCGCCTCCAGCACCACCACCACCCACAACTTCTACTATAATCGAGTAAATGCCTGCTGGGACAATGTAATTACCTGAGCCTGAGGTATAAATTTGAATATTTTGAGCTGCCGCAACACCATTAAAAGTGGTTGCACTCACTGTTCCAAAAGTTCCTGTTCCTGATACATTCAAGCTACCTAAGGTACCTACTGACGTCAATGAAGAGTTTACAACTCCCGAAGCTAAAGTAGTACCTGTTAGGGTGCCCGCCGGAGCAACTACTGCATTGGTTGTTACACCTGTTACCAAGCCTTTACCATTGACAGTGATCGTTGGAATAGCCGTGGATGATCCGAATGTGCCCACATTACTGTTCACTGTTGCCAAGGTAGTAGCAAGGCTTCCTGCAGTAGTAGTAACATCACCTGTCAATGCAGGGAACTGACCAGCCGCCAATGTACCTGTTAAAGATGATGTAGCGATATTGGTCAATGTATTCGAGGCTCCACTGATGGTTTTATTGGTCAATATTTCCGTACCTGTTAATGTAGCTAGCGTACCAGCAGTTGGCAAGGTTATATTGGTCGCACCGGAAACATTGAATGTGGTATTGAATGCACCAAGAGTTGTCAGATTACCTCCTAAAGTTATGGTTCTGGAACCATTATTCACACCGGTACCCCCTTTGGATGGGTCTATTATAGTAGCACTCCATGTACCCGTAGTGATGGTGCCCACTGTTATCAAGGCACTCGAGCCAGCCAAAGGAGATTTGGTTTGTATACGACTTTGTACTGCCGGGAATGAATCTGCTTGAAAGGTATTCAGCCTATCAAGATAAGGCGTCAGCATTGCACTAGTATCTATTTTTTTCAGATAGATCGGAGACATGACAGAGTCGACGTCTTTGTATTTCAATACTTGTCCGTAACGGGCATAGCCTGTATTTGGATCCAGACCAGCATAATATGCGCTACCTCCCAGCATAGCCGCAGTATCGGATGTTTTAATTCGGCTACTAAACTGAAGGGTATCGGAAATATTGAATTTCCTCATGGCAACACTATCCATTCTAGCCCTTGTGCCCACTATTGAAGTATCTACTCGTAGGGTAACAGCTGCTGATCCATTATAAGTGGTGCTGGTAAGGTTATTAGCCAATAAACCATTCGAAACACTCAATGCGTTTGCCAATGCACCACTCAATGTATTTGCACTAATAGTTCCGGTAACTGTTGCATTACTAAAATTACCGGTCGTTGCACTTACTGTACCTGCCTGTAAAGTACCTGTTACACTCAAATTTGTTAAACCTGCAATAGAAGAAGCATTTACTGTAGTAAAATTACCGGTCGTAGCACTTACTGTACCTGCCTGTAAAGTACCAGTTACACTTAAATTAGTTAAACCAGTTAGGTTAGTAATATTCGCGTTAGTAATAGTACCGTTTGTAATTGCTGCTGTTGTAACAGTGATACTAGACAGATTTGCAAGACTAGTGATACTATTCAATGTTCCTGCACTTAAAGTACCACTGAAGGTTCCTCCAGTGATCGTACCCGTTGCATTGATATTCGTAAAGTTACCCGTCGTTGCACTTACGGTCGCAGCTTGAATCGTATTCGTAACACTTAAGTTGGTTAAACCAGCTAGGTTCGTAATGTTCGCTGTTGTGAAGTTACCAGTCGTTGCACTCAGCGTTGCTGCACTGATGGTACCAGTTGCTGTAATCGAACTGATATTCGCCAGACTCGTAATAGAGTTCTGCGCACTTGCACTTAAAGTACCACTGAAGGTTCCTCCGGTGATCGTACCCGTTGCATTGATATTCGTAAAGTTACCCGTCGTTCCACTTACGGTCGCAGCTTGAATCGTATTCGTTACACTCAAGTTGGTCAGTCCAGCTAGGTTTGTAATGTTCGCTGTG